>JAQGMP010000436.1 GCA_028292285.1 Variovorax sp.
CCGTCGATGCGCTGGTCAAGCAGCAGGCGGAAGAGCCGCCGCTGAAATAAAAAGCCGAGGTGGCGAGACCGGTTCAGCGTTTGGAAAAGAGCCCGCCGAGCGCCGCTTCGATCACCAGGCCGAGCAGTGAATAAAGCAGCGAGCCGATCAGCGCCGCGCCGAAGCCGTTGACGTGAAAGCCGCCGAGCAAGCCCGAGGCGGCCCAGAACATCAGCGCGTTGATGACGAACAGAAAGAGGCCGAGCGTGACGATCGTCACCGGCAGCGTGAGCACCACCAGCACCGGCCGCACGACCATGTTGAGCAGCCCGATCACCGCCGCCGCGATCAGCGCCGAGCCGAAGCTCGTGACCTGCACGCCGTTGTAGAGATAAGCCACCGCCAGCAGCGCGATCGCGCTGAGCAGCCATTTCAGGATGAGTCGCATGCGGTCAGGATAACGCAGCGACCCGCGGCGGTCACTCGCTGCGAATCACTCGCTCAACTCGCCCGCGATCACGAGCAGTGCGCCCATGCCCACCACCGCGCCGGGCAGCGCCCAGCCCGGCGCCGCGGGCGGTGTCTGGCCGGGGGCCACAGGCTCCAGATCGACCCCGACCTTGGGACGGCGCGCATCGACGACCGTCGCCGTGCCGTGGTCGCGGCGCAGCTGTTGCGTCAGCTCGGTCAAAGATCCGCTGGCCAGCATCGGCGTGACCTGGTCGCCGGCCGCTTCGAGCAACGGCACTAGTTGCGCCTGCACCTTGCCGAACCACTTGCCGCGCCAGTTTTCGCGAGCGCTGTGGCTGACCCATTTGCTGATGCGATGCGTCATGCGCGGCGCACAGGCGACCACGATCCAATGCCTGGGCTCGAACGTGGCACGGGTGTCGGTGCCCACCGCGCCCGGCACGCTCGAAGCGCTTTCGGCGTTCAAGGCGACGGGTACGCCGGGCGCCAGTTTTGCAAGGTGCTCGCGGGCATACACCGCGTCGTCCACGTACAGGATGATCTTTTCCATGGGTTGCTCCTTCGTAAAAAAGGCTTACGGACGTTCCGGCTGCGGCGTCGCAGAAGACTTGCGCGTCGCGAGCCAGGCCACGCCGAGCACGAGCGCGACGCAGCCGACTTCGACGGCGTAGCGCAACGCGGTGGCAGGCGCGTCTCGCGTGCCGAACACGTTGGCGAGGAACGGCTCCGACACGATCATCTTGGCGGCGGTGTAAGCGAGCACAGCGGCGCCGATGTACATGATCGAGGGAAAGCGCTCGACCAGTTTCAGCACCAGCGTGCTGCCGAACACCACGATCGGGATGCTGACCAGCAAGCCGATGACGACCAGCCCGAACTCGCCGTGCGCCGCACCGGCGACACCCAGCACGTTGTCGACGCCCATCAGCGCGTCGGCCACCACGATGGTCTTCATCGCGCCCCAGAATGTGGCTGCGCCGACGCCGTGCTCTTGCTCGCCGTCCTGGTCGGCGATGAGCTTGTAGGCGATCCACAGCAGGCCGACGCCGCCCACCAGCATCAGGCCCGGCACCTTCAGGAGCCACACCACGCCGATGGTCATGGCCGACCGCAAGACGATGGCGCCGACGGTTCCCCACACGATGGCCTTCTTCTGCAGCTTGGGCGGCAACCGGCGTGCCGCGAGCGCGATCACGATCGCGTTGTCGCCGGCGAGCACCAGATCGATGACGATGATCGCCAGCAGGGCGGACCACCAAGGGGCTGACAAGAATTCCATGTGCAAGACACTCCGATGCGTTTCGTTCGATTCGTTCTGCGCCGCGTGGGCCAGAACGTTTTGAATGAAAGACCGGGTGTGCCGGGGGCTTGCAAACGACGCTTCGACCAACCTGACAACAGGTTCAATCGAAGGTCTTGCTCGACATCGCGCAAGGTGCTTTTTGCACCGCGCGTTGCCCGACAGGCCGGAAGCTTGGGGCTCCGTATTGACGACCTGTCGATATCCGCTGCAGAGGCTGCAACGGGCGGGAGCTACTCCCCTTCGTGGCTGGATTAGAACATCGGCCCGCGACGGCTGACAAGCCCGAGAAGCAGTGGTCTTAAAAGAATCGCCCTCGGAATCCGCGCCGCAGCTGGCGCCAGCGCTACCAATTCAAGAGCAAACAAAACCCTGACGTGGCTTGGGACATTGCCCGTCTATGATGGCTTTCACTGTTCAGACCGCTGCTTGCTCGCCGCTTTTTTTCCCGCTTGATCCTCGTATGGCTGCCATTCACATCACCGACATCGAGGCCGCCATCAACTTCTGGCGCGAGAAGAAGCCTTCTCCCGACGGCATCACGCTGGCGCCGGAAATCCGCGATCTCGCGGAGGTCTATGCGCTGATGGTCTATCAGCACGAAGACTACGTCGACGAGGTCGGCTTTCCGAAAGATGCATGGGCCGCCTGGCTCGCCTGGTACGAGACCACGCCCGACACGCCGTGTATCGCCATCTGCTCCACCAGTCAGGGCGACGACGAGTGCAAAGGCTGTGGCCGCACCTTCGGCGAAGTGCAGCATTGGCCCGCGATGACGCCGGCCGCCAAACGCGAAACCTGGCGCCGCATCACGATGGAAGACGCGGCGTGGCGCTTCAACAAATACGCCGAGCGGGCGCGTGAAGCCGAGCAGGTGTGGCCCGAGGACGATGCTGGATCGGCCAACACCGACGCTGGCACCGACACACCGCCGCCGGCCTGACCATGCGCCGCCTCGCGCAAGCACCCAACCTCGCCATCGCGACGCTCTGGGCCCACGCGTTGCGTGAAGACGGCATCGGTGCCACCGTGCAGCGCGAGTACCTCGGCGCGGCCGCCGGACAGTTGCCGCCCGACCAATGCCTGCCCGAGATATGGATCGACGACGCGGCGCAATTCGAGACCGCCGAGCGCTTGCTTCATGAGCTGAAGCACCGGCCGCAACGCCGCTGGATGTGCGA
>JAQGMP010000438.1 GCA_028292285.1 Variovorax sp.
GCGAGACGCGAACATTGAAGCCGCACACGCCGCGCGCACATCGCCGTGTCGATGCCGAGCGTGCTGTGCGATGGCTGGGCCGCGCCGGCGTGGCGGTCCGCATCCTGCGCATCCCTGGCATCTACGCGCCGGACCGCGAAGGCGGCACGCCGCGCGAGCGCCTGCGCAAAGGCACACCCGTGCTGCGAAGCGAAGACGACGTCTACACCAATCACATTCACGCCGACGACCTCGCGCGCGCCTGCGTGGCGGCGCTCTGGCGTGGCGGCACGCAGCGTGTGTTCAATGCCAGCGACGACAGCGACATCAAGATGGGCGACTACGTCGACCTGGCGGCAGACCTCTACGGCCTGCCGCGGCCGAGGCGCATCGCGCGGGAAGAGGCGAAGGCCGAGTTGCCGATGTCGCTGCTGAGCTTCATGGGCGAATCGCGGCGGCTCGACAACACGCGCATGAAGCGCGAGCTGCGCGTGCGATTGCAGCACCCGACCGTGGCGACCGGGTTGCTGCCGCCGCCGGCGTAGCGCAGCCGCGCCGATCGAGTCAGGTCAGTGCCCGCCGCCCAGATAGACCGCCTTCACCGCCGGATCGTTGCGCAGCTTCTCGGCCGGCCCGTGCACCGAGATGCGGCCGTTCTCCAGCACGTACCCATAGTCGGCCACTTTGAGCGCGGCAGCGGCGAACTGCTCCACCAGCAGCATCGTCACGCCCTCGCTTTTCAGCCGCGCGATGATGCGGAACACTTCTTCGACCAGGATCGGCGCGAGGCCCATCGACGGCTCGTCGAGCAGCACGACCTCGGGATTCAGCATGATGGCGCGCGCCATCGCCAGCATCTGCTGCTCGCCGCCCGACAACGTGCCCGCGAGCTGCATGCGCCGTTCTTTCAACCGGGGAAACAGCTCCAGCGCGCGCTCCAGATCGGCGTTGACGTCGCCCTTGGGCCGGCTGCCGGTCAGCCGCGGAAAGGCGCCGAGGATGAGGTTGTCGGTCACCGTCATCGTCGCGAACACGCGGCGGCCTTCGGGCGAATGCGCCAGCCCGAGCTTGGCGATGTGATACGACTCGAGCCCGTCGATGCGCTTGCCGTTCAGCGTGATCTCGCCCCCGGTGGGCGCGATCATTCCCGACACCGCGCGCATCGTCGTCGTCTTGCCGGCGCCGTTGGAGCCGATCAGCGTGACGACCTTGCCCTTGGGCACGTCGATCGAGATGCCTTGCAGCACCTGCACCTTGCCGTAGCCGGCGAAGAGATTCTGGATGGTGAGCATGTTGTTCTCTCTCGCGGCTTCAGGCGGGTTGCACTTCTTCGGAGGCTTGACCTCCGAGATACGCCTCGATGACCTTCTCGTCGGCTTGCACCGCAGCCGGTTCACCCTCTGCGATCTTCTGGCCGAAGTCGAGCACCGACACGGTGTCGCACATGCTCATGACCACGTCCATGTGGTGTTCGATCAGGATCACCGTCACGCCGTGGTCGCGGATTTTGCGGATGATCGTGATGAGCTCCTTGATGTCCGGTGCCGTGAGGCCGGCGGCGGGCTCGTCGAGCAGCAGCAGTTGTGGATCGAGCGCCAGCGCGCGGGCGATCTCCAGCAGGCGTTGCTTGCCGTAGGGCAGGTTGCGTGCCTCTTCCTGCGACAGTTCTTCGAGGCCGACGAAGCGCAGCAAACCGAGCGCCCGCTCGATCGATGCCACGCTCTCGCGCCGGTAGCGCGGCGTATGGATCGACACGTCGATCAGGTTGCTGGCAAAGGTGTGGTGCAGGCCGACCTGCACGTTCTGCTGCGCCGTCATCTCGCCGAACAGCTGCACGTTCTGAAAGGTGCGCGCGATGCCCGACAGCGCGATGTCCGACGAGGTGCGCCCCACCAGCGAACGACCCGCGAAAGAGATGGCGCCGGCGGTCGGCACGTAGATGCCCGTCAGCACGTTCATCATCGTGCTCTTGCCCGAACCGTAGGGACCGATCAGCCCGTGGATGGTGCCGCGCCGGATGCTCAGGTCGACGTTGTTCAATGCCTTGAGGCCGCCGAACTGCATCAGCACGCCGGTCGCGCTCAGCACCTCGGTGCCGGCGCTGGCGCCGTTGCTGCCCGCTGCCTGGGTCACCGCGTCAACCGGTGCGATCTGCACGTTGCCGGTGATGTCCGAGCGCGCCTTGGGCCGCTTCAGGTTGAGGGCGGTGCGCACGAAGCCGACGATGCCGTCTTGCAGGTAGTACACGACGAAGAGCGTGATGACGCCGAAGATCGACAGGCGCCAGTCGGTCATGGTCTGCAGCCAGAACGACAGGGCGGCCAGCGCGATGGTGCCGGCCACCGGAATCGCCATCTGCACCGGTGTCGATTTGCCGCGCCGCACCGCGACGACGGCGACTGCCAGCACGATGACGGCCAGCCCCACCGACACGTAGCGGAACATCGAAATATCGTCGAGCAGCTTGGGCAGCAGCACGATGATGGCGGCGCCCACCAGCGATCCGATGCGGCTCTTGCGCCCGCCCATGATCACCGCCAGCAGGAACAGCACGGTGAGCTCGAAGTTGTACGAATTGGGCGAGATGTATTGCTCCGAGTACGCGTAGAGCGACCCGGCCAGCCCCGCGAAGCCGGCGCTGATGACGAACGCATAGACCTTGTAGCGATACACCGACACGCCCATGCAGTCGGACGCGACCGGGCTGCCGCGCAGCGCTTCGAAGGCGCGGCCCAGGTGCGATCGCAGGATGCGGTGCACCACGATCAGCGCCAGCACCATCAGCACTGCCACCAGCCAGTAGTACTCGCGCTCGTCCAGGCGATGGCCGAAGAGCGTCGGCTTGTCCAGCTTGATGCCCATCGGGCCTTCGGTCAGAAAGCTCATCTCGTTGATGAGAATCTGGATGATGGTGCCGAAGGCCAGCGTGACCATCGCGAGGTACGGGC
>JAQGMP010000463.1 GCA_028292285.1 Variovorax sp.
CGCAAGGTCGAATCGCGCGACATCTACCTCGGCGCCATTCCGTGGGTGCTCATGCAATTGCTGCTGGTCGCCATCGTCATCTTCTTTCCGCAGACCGTCACCGTGTTTCTCGACAAGGAGAAGGTGGTCGACATCGACAAGGTCAACCTCGACATGCCGGCCGATGCCGAGCCGCCGCCAGCGCCCGACAGCAACGGCGTGAACATGGAAGACCCGTTCGGCAACGAGAAGAAGACGCCCGATGAGACCCCGCCAGCCGCGGGCGAGTCGAAGCCGTGAGCCTGGTGGACGCGGCGGGCGCGGCGGCCCCGATCGACAGCCCCGCGTTCCCGCGCCTGCTGCGCATCCTCGCCGTCGTGCTGGTATTCGACGTCGTCGCCTTCGGCGTCTGGAGCTTGCCGGCCTTGCGCAGCACCGCGTGGTCGGCCGGCAGCGTCTGGGTCTTCGGCCTGGCGGCGGTCTGCGTGATGTGGATGGGCTACTGGATCGTGCGCAGCCGCACGCGCCTCGACGGCGACGCGCTCACGCAAACGTGGCTATGGAACAAGCGCGCCAACGCACGCGATGTGGTGCAGCTCAAGCTCGTGCACATCCGCTGGCTCGAACGCGCCATGGCACCGCGCCTGCTGGTGCGCCGGCGCAACGGAGCGATCACCTGGTTTCACTCGGCCGACCCGCGTTTGCTGACCGCCTTCGTGGAGCGCGTCGCCCAGTGCGCCATGCAGCCCGCGCCATAAAAAAAGCCCCACCGGATCCGGCAGGGCTTTGCGACAAAGCGGGTGAGGCGCCTACAGCTTCTGCTGCTGCATGAAGCGGTCGAACGTGCCTTCGGTGTAGCGGAACCAGGCGTTCTCGTCACCGAGGAACTTGGACCAGTCGGGGTAGATCTTCTTCCACTCGGGGTTGCTGGCGTTCAGGTCCGAATAGATCTGCTGTGCCGACTTGAAGGCCGCGTTCATCACGTCTTGCGAGAACGGACGCAGCTTGGTGCCCGAGCCGACGAGCTGCTTCAACGCGATCGGGTTCTTGGCGTCGTACCTGGCCGTCATGCCGATGTTGGCCTGCGCGGCCGCTGCCTCGACGATGGCTTTGTATTCGGCCGACAGGCCTTCCCACGCCTTGCTGTTGATGTAGAAGTCGATTTCCGGGCCGCCTTCCCACCAGCCGGGGTAGTAGTAATAGGGCGCGACCTTGTTGAAGCCGAGCTTCTGGTCGTCGTAAGGGCCGACCCATTCCAGGCCATCGAGCGTGCCCTTTTCGAGCGCCGGATACAGGTCGGCGCCGGGGATCGATTGCGGGATCACACCGAAGGGTTCGAGCACCTTGCCGGCGAACGGGTTGGTGCGGAACTTGAGGCCTTTCAAGTCGGCGACCGACTTGATTTCCTTGCGGAACCAGCCGCCCATCTGCGCGCCCGTGTTGCCGCCCGGCAAATTGATGATGTTGTACTTGGCATAGAAGGCGCGCATCAGCTTCATGCCGTTGCCCTCGTACATCCACGCATTCTGCTGCCGCGTGTTCATTCCGAAGGGCACCGCGCAGCCGAGGCAAAAGGTCGGGTCCTTGCCGTAGAAGTAATACGGTGCGGTGTGCGCCATTTCGACCGAGCCGCTCTGCACGCCGTCGACCACGCCGAAGGCCGGCATCAGCTCGCCGCCCGCATGCATGGAAATCTGGAACTTGCCGCCCGTCATGTCGCTGACGCTTTTCGCGAAGGCTTCACTGGTACCGAAGATGGTGTCCAGCGACTTCGGAAAGCTGGACGCGCAACGCCAGCGCACTGCCGCCTGGGCGTGCACTGCGGGCGCGATGCCGGCAGCGAGGATGCCGGCAATGCCTGCGTTTTTGATGAGGGAACGACGATCCATTGATTCACTCCGGGTGCATGGGGAAGGCAAAGGCACGGCTTGTGGCCGCGTTGATGGCTCTGCGATGAGCCGAGGCGATTGTAAAAACCGCTTACAGCGCAACCCGCGGGGGTTTTCCCTGCGGAAAACCCGCGTTCTGAAAGCTGACGGGAGCCCATAGACTTACGAATTGTTGCAACTTCAAGGTGCACCTCATGCGAAATCGCGTTGCGCTCGGAGCGCTCGTCCTGGGCACGACGTTGGCAGGGGCCGCAGTTCCCGCTCCTGCAGCGTCGGCCCTGCCCGCTGCGCCCACCGCGCCCGCGCTGGCGCCGCCGACCGCAGCGGCCAACGCCATCCGCATCGGCGTCGTCGGCCCTTTCACCGGCGCCTCGGCCGACTTCGGCTTGCCGATGCTGCATGGCGTGCAGCTGGCCATCGACGAGATCAACTCGTTCGGCGGCTACCTCGGGCGGCCGCTCGAACTCGTCGTCAAGGACGACCAGGCCAACCCCGATGTCGGGCTGGCGGTGTCGAAGGACCTCATCGACAAGGACAAAATCGTCGCCGCCATCGGCTTTTGCAACACGGGCGTCGCGATGAACGCCATCGCCGCCTTTCAGACCAGCAAGATTCCGTTGATCGTGCCGTGCGCCACGGGCACGCCCATCACCACCAAGTTCCCGCCGGCCGAGAGCTACATCTTTCGCACCTCGCCCAAAGACGCGATCCAGGCACCCTTCGTGATCGACGATCTGGTGGCGCGCAACTGGACCCGGGTCGCGATCCTGGCCGACACCACCGGCTACGGCGAGGCCGGCCTGAAAGACGTCGAGCAGGCACTGGCCAAACGCAACCTGAAGGCGGTCTACGTCGGGCGCTTTCCGCTCGGCGTCAAAGACCTCACGACCGAACTCAAGGAGGCACGCACGGCCGGCGCCAACGTGGTTTTCAGCTACACGGTCGGGCCGGAAAACGCGGTCATCGCACGCGGCCGGCAAGCGCTGGGCTGGAAGGTGCCGCAGGTCGGCGCGTGGACCTTGTCGTTCCCGTTCTTCATCGAAGGCGGCAAGGAATCAGCCGAAGGCGCGCTCACTGCGCAGAGCTTTATCGCCGAGCCGAGCAACGAGCGCCGCGCCTCATTCCTGCTGGCCTATGCGCGCAAGTTCGACGGCAAAAAGATTCCGGTGCCGATGGCCGCGGCGCAGGCGTACGACGCGACCTATCTGCTGGCGCAGGCGCTGATGAGCATTCCGGGCGGCAAGCTCGAAGGCCCCGCCATCAAGACGGCCCTGGAGCAGCCCAAGCGCACGCACTACGGCGTCGTCACCAGCTACGACAAACCGTTCAGTTCCACCGACAAAGACGCCATCACGCAGAACATGTTGGTGATGGGCACGGTGCGCGGCGGGCTGGTGACCTTCGCTTACCCCGAAGACGCCAAGCGCAATCTCTTCGTGCAGCGCAAGCAGTAGCGCTGCGACGGATCGCTGCAACGGATCAGGCGCCAGCCGGAAAGCGCGCCGCGATGGCGGCCTGAATGCCGGCGGCGTCGAGCCCAATACCCGACAGCAGTTTGACCGGGTCGCCATGCTCGATGAAGCGATCGGGCAAGCCGAGCTGCAGCACCGGCTTCTGGATGTCGGCGGCCTGCAGCGCTTCGAGCACGGCACTGCCGGCGCCACCCATGATCGCGCCTTCTTCGAGCGTGACGATCGCGTCGTGCGACTTCGCGATCCCGATCAGCAGGTCGACATCCAGCGGCTTGGCCCAGCGCATGTTGACGACCGTGGCGCCGAGCGCTTCGCCGGCGGCCAGCGCCGGGTACAACAGCGTGCCGAAGGCCAGGATGGCGATGCGTTGGCCGCGGCGGCGCACTTCGCCCTTGCCGAAAGGCAATGCGTCGAGCGTGAGGTGCGGCGTGACACCCGCGCCCGCTCCGCGCGGGTAGCGCACCGCGACCGGGTGGCTCTGCTCATAGGCACTGGTCAGCAGTTGCCGGCACTCGGCTTCGTCGGCCGGGCACGCGATGCTCATGTTGGGAATGCAGCGCAAGAACGGAATGTCGTACGCG
The DNA here is from genome assembly GCA_028292285.1 of Variovorax sp. Taxonomy (GTDB): domain Bacteria; phylum Pseudomonadota; class Gammaproteobacteria; order Burkholderiales; family Burkholderiaceae_C; genus Variovorax. The sequence goes on from JAQGMP010000463.1 coordinate 3,922, forward strand.
CCTGCGTGCGTGGCACCGTCGGCGCCGACCAGCCCGGCGCGATCGAGCGCGAACACCACCGGCAGGTTCTGGATCGCGACGTCGTGGATCAGCTGGTCGTAGGCGCGCTGCAAAAATGTCGAATAGATGGCGACGACCGGCTTCAGCCCTTCGCAGGACAGGCCCGCGGCGAAGGTGACGGCATGCTGCTCGGCGATGCCGACGTCGTAGTAGCGATCCGGAAAACGCTGCTCGAACTCGACCAGCCCCGAGCCCTCGCGCATGGCCGGCGTGATGCCGACCAGCCGACCGTCGTGCGCCGCCATGTCGCACAGCCACTGGCCGAACACCTGCGTGAA
>JAQGMP010000452.1 GCA_028292285.1 Variovorax sp.
TCGAAGCCGCGCGCGGCGTGCCGGCATTGGTCGCGCGACTGGGCCGGCAACAGACCATGGCGGCCTGCAATTTTATGTCGCCGGTGCGGCCGGGCGCCACGCTGACGATAGAACTTCAACCCGAGCCGGGCGCCGCGAGAGGCGTGCGCTTCGAAGTGCGATGTGGGTCGCAGATCGCGGTGAGCGGCCGCTGGACGCCAGGGACAGACGCAGCGGCATGAGCGCCGATCCGAGCGTGACTCAGCCCCTCCAGCCCGCGTCCGAAACCGATCGGCCCGCCGCTGCGCCGGCTGCCGCCGACTGGTCGACCACGCCGGAGCGCGCCAACATGACGGCGCTGCGGGTGATCTGCTGGATCGCGCTGACGATGGGGCGCCGCGCCGCGCGGCTGGTGCTGCATCCGGTCACGCTCTACTTCCTGCTTTTTTCGCCGGGGCCACGCCGCAACATCAAGCGCTATCTGTTCCGTGTGATCGGCCCGCACGCGGGGTGGGGCGACGGCTACAAGCTGCTGCACGCCTTCGCCTCGACCGTGCTCGACCGCGTGTACTTCCTGCGTGGCCGCATGGACCTGTTCGATGTGCGGGTCGTCGGCAACGAGCCGGTCGAGCGCGAAGCGCTGGCGGGCCGCGGCGCCTTTTTGCTCGGCGCCCATGTGGGCAGTTTCGAGGCGCTCGGCGCCTGCAAGGGGCTGAGCCCGGACTCGCCCAGGCTGCGTCCGGCGATGCTCATGTTTCCGGACAACGCACGTCAGATCAATGCCATCCTCGATGCGATCAGCCTGCCCGAGTTGCGGCCGCATGTCATCGCGCTCGGACGCCCGCATTCGATGCTCGCGCTGCGCGACTGGCTCGACACCGGCGGCATGGCGGGCTTGCTGGCCGACCGCACCTTGCCGGGCCAGGCCGAGCAGGCCGGGCAGCGCGGCAACAGCATCGAGCTGCCTTTTCTGGGGCAGCCGGCGGTTTTCAACGACGGGCCGTTTCGCCTGGCCGCACTGCTGCGCCGCCGCGTCTTCTTCATGGCGGGTTTGTATGTAGGCGGTGCCCGCTACGATGTGCTGTTCGAGCCGCTGGCCGATTTCAGCGAACGCATTCGCGACCCCGCCGAGCGGGAACGCGCGATACGCGAAGCGGTCGAAGCGTATGCGGTGCGGCTCGAGGCGCTGTGCCGCAAGTACCCCTACAACTGGTTCAACTTTCATGATTTCTGGCTCGAAGACAAGCGGTGAGTCCGGTGGCGGCATCGGGGCCGTGGCTTGGCGCCGTGTGTGCCGTGGCCTGCTGCTGGCCGCGGCCTTCAGCGCCTCGTCGGCCTGGGCATTCGATCTGCCCGACCTGATGGGGCTGCTCGCCAAACAGAAGAGCGGCGAAGCACGATTCACCGAGCAGCGCTTCGTGCGCGGGCTCGAAGGCCCGCTCAGTGCCAGCGGCACGCTGAGCTTCACCGCGCCCGACAAACTGTCGCGCCGCACGCTCACGCCGCGGCCTGAAAGCATGGTCGTCGACGGCAACAACATGGTGCTGTCGCGCGGCGAGCGCACCCGCACCATGACGCTCGACAGCGTGCCCGAACTGCAAGGCCTGGTCGAAGCCATGCGCGGCACCTTGAGCGGCGACACGGCCGCGCTCACCCGCTACTTCAAGAGCACGGTGGGTGGCTCGGCAGACGGCTGGACGCTCGACCTGCAACCCATCGACAACCGCCTCGCCGCGCAAGTGCGCAGCGTGCGCATGAGCGGTCGCGGCAGCGAAGTGCTCGGCCTCGACATGGAATTCGTCGGCGGCGACCGCTCGGTCATGACGATCGTGCCGACGACCGCGCCGACGACCACCCCGGCGACCACCGCCCCGACCCGGCCCACACCGTGACATTGCGCCAGCCGGTGGCGACACCCGTTGCGACGGCCACGCCCGGCCTCAGCCGATCGCGTCGCATCGTGGTGCTGCTGGTCTGGCTCGCCATCGTCGCGGCCGGCGTGGTCTTGATCACCCGCACGCATTTCAGCGCCGACCTGTCGGCCTTCTTGCCGCAGAGCCCCGATGCGCGGCAGCGCGTGCTCATCGAGCAACTGCAGACGGGCGTCGCGTCGCGCACCCTGTTCATCGGTATCGAGGACGGCACCGATGCAGCGCAGCGCGCGGTCGTCTCGCGTTCGGTCGCCAACGCGATGCGCGAAAGCGGCTTGTTCGATCAGGTGCAGAACGGCGATGCCTCCGACTGGAAGGCGGCGGGCACGTGGCTGTTCGACCACCGTTACCGGTTGTCGACGTCCGTCACGCCGGAGCGCTTCACCGCCGCCGGCCTGCACGATGCCATCGCCGACACGCTGTCGCTGCTCGGTACGCCGGCCGGCAATCTGGTCAAACCCTTGCTCGATCGCGACCCGACCGGCGAGACGCAAGGCGTTGCCGAAAGCCTGATCCCCGCCAACGCACCGCGCACCGAGGCCGGCGTGTGGACTTCGCGCTCGGCGCCGCGTGCCGTGCTGCTCGCCACCACGCATTCGCCCGGCAGCGACCTCGACGCCCTGACCATCGCCATCGCGAAAGTGCAGTC
>JAQGMP010000524.1 GCA_028292285.1 Variovorax sp.
CCAGCACCTCGGCGGCCTCGAAGGGCTTCAGTATGTAATCGACGGCACCTTCGCGCAGACCGGTGAGCCGCTCTTCGAGGCTGCCGGAGCTGGTCAGAAAAATCACCGGAATATGGGCCGTCAACGGGTCGGCCTTGAGCAGGCGGCAGGCGGCGAAACCGTCGGTCCGGCCCATGCGAACGTCCATCAGGATGAGGTCGGGCGCCTGCGCCACGGCACGGCCGTAGCCCTGCATTCCATCGAAAGCGACGCTGATCTCGAAGCGCGCGCCGCGCAGCACTTCCAGCAGCAATTTGAGTTGCTCCGGGCTGTCGTCGACCACCAGAAGGCGCGCGACGTAGGGCTCGGCCGGCGCCGTGGTCACGTGGCCCCACTCACGGGCTGCAAAGAGATAAGCATCGGTGGTTCTGTCTCGGGTTTCAGGGCAATCAACCATTTTGGACCGGCATCCAAACCTCGACTGTTCGGCACCGCTCAAATAATGCGTTGCACCGGCGCCGGCAGCGCGTCGGTCAATGGCCCGTTGTCGGCACACGGCGGCGATTTTCCCCCGGATCGAGGAGAAATGATGAATGCGATGTTACCCACCCTGCAGGATTCCCGGGAGTTCCTTCCGACCGTTCGGGCCGGCGATCACGGGCTTTATCCGGAGCACGGTACGCAGTGGGATGCGCACCATGCAGCCGCCGATGCCGAATGCACCGGAGTCCGCACGATGCTCGATGAAGCCTGGGCGGCGGTCGAGCAAATGGACGGCTCGCTGCTGGACGAACCACAGACTTTCTCTTTCTGCGACACATCGGATGCGGGAGAGGCGTGGTGCGACACCGAAAGGCGGTTTCCGGAGTCGCCGAACGAATCGGCCGCCGGCACCGGCAGGATCTACGAGGTCTATCTGGGGCTGATGACGGTTTGCGGACTCATCGAAAGCAGCCAGGCAACGCTCGAGCGGTCGACGTTGTCCGGCGAAGCCAAAAACGACGCCTGGCGGATGCTGGCCGAACACTCCGAAGCAGCCGGCCGCGCTGCCTACCGCGCCGTCTTGCGGCTGGCCGATCCGCATGCCGACCAGTTTCAGGAATGCGAATCAGGCGGGCGGCTATCTACAACCAGGCTTTTTCACAACTGGGCTTTTTCCGGGCGGTGTGATGCCGGGCGTGGCGCCCGCTGAAATTCGGGGTCGACGATCAGCAGCGCGGCGCGGTATGCCGCACGGCCGGCGGTCTTGGTCAGTTCGGTGAGGTCTCTGGCCTCTTGCACGCGCTCTTGCGGCGTCGGGTCAGGCAACCGGTTGTAGAGCGCCCGCGTCATGCCCAGCAACGCCGATGCGGACACGAGACACACGTCGACGACCGACCTTGCCGCGCCGTCGAGCGAGGGCTTGCCGCCGGAAGCGTGGGCGCCGGCATCGCTGTACAGATGCAATTGTTTTTCCCGCTCGTCATTGACTGTCATCAACCGGCCGAGTTGCTCGATGGCCTCCAGTGCCTGATCGATCAGCGCGTTGGCCAGCAGCGCGGGGTCGTAGGCGCGAATACCGGGGGAGACGGTTTCGGAGATTTTTGAAACTGGAACTGCCACCGGAACTGGACGCAAGACCGGAATTGGACCCGGTGCCGGCGGGAGCGACAGCCCCAGCGGCAATTGCATCGACTGCATTTGCAATGTGTCGCGGTCGGCTCGCGCATCGCGTATGAAATCGGAAATTCGCGTGGCCCGTCCGACGTCGGCTTCGCGCTCGGACGAACGATGAAAAGGTGAAGGGCGGTATTGCATGGAGGCGGCTCTCTCGTTGGGTATTTACCGACACCTTCGTTGTACATCGCGACCCGTTCGGAGGCTTCTTTAAATTTGCAACTGGTTGTTTCAAATGCAGAATTACGACCGCTTAATTCTCTTTAATACTCTGGCAGACGGGCCAAATCCGAATGATTCGGACGGCGTTTCGAACTACATCAATCGGCAGCACGCTTCCTAAAATGAGAGAGCGCATTCTGCGAAATCATGCGCCGCCCGCACAAGAACTTTAGCCTTAGTCAAATCAATGATCGAAGCCAAAAATACAAAAGAGTTTTGCGTGCCCAAGCGTTGCGCGAGGGAATTGAATTCGGATAATTCCCGAGGAAATCGCGACATGGCTTTCTCCTCTGGCTGCAGATCGCCAAGTGTTTGCCGCAGCCGACGGAGCCGTCTCGCACCTGCCTCACTGCGTAGATCGGAGACTCCCATGCCCAGACTGATTCAACTCAACGGTTCCGGTGCCACCCGGCAGCTGGCACTGCGAGTGCCGATGACCATGATCGGCCGCGCCGAAACCAACGACATCGTTCTCGACAACGTGCGGGCGAGCCGCTTTCACGCGGCCCTCGTTACCCATGGCGCCGCAGTAACGATCGAAGATCTGAGCAGCCGAAACGGCCTGTTCGTCAACGGCGTCCGGATTGCGAATGCGCAACTGGCCAACGGCGACACCATCGTGCTGGGCGGTGCGATGTTCCGCTTTCTGGCGGAAGCCCGGGTCGTGCCGACAGAGCCGCTGTACCTGCAGCCGCGTCCCTTGTCTTCGGACAGATCCGACGCGAGGATCACCTGAACCATGGACACCGCCGAACCATCCGGGCCGGAAGGCATCGTCGAGTTTCGGCGGCGTGAGACGCTCATCAAGGCGGGCGCGCTGCAAGACGCCATCTTCAACAGCGCCAACTTCTCGAGCATTGCAACCGACGCCCGGGGCGTCATCCAGATTTTCAACGTCGGTGCCGAGCGCATGCTGGGCTACACCGCCGCCGAGACGGTCGACACCATCACGCCGGCCGACATCTCCGACCCGCAAGAAGTCATCGCACGGGCAGAGGCGCTGAGCCTGGAGTTGGGCACCACCATCACGCCGGGTTTCGAGGCGCTGGTGTTCAAGGCCTCACGCGGCATCGAAGATATTTACGAGCTCACCTACATCCGCAAGGACGGCAGCCGCTTTCCGGCCATCGTCTCGGTCACGGCCTTGCGCGATGCGCACGACGCGATCATCGGGTACCTGCTGATCGGCACCGACAACACGGCGCGCAAGCAAGTCGAAGCCGCCAAGGCGCAGCTCGACCAGCGCTTGCGCGACCAGCAGTTCTACACGCGCTCGCTGATCGAATCGAACATCGACGCGCTCATGATGACCGACCCGCGCGGCATCATTTCCGACGTCAACCAGCAGATGATGGCGCTCACCGGCCTGGCGCGCGACGAGCTCATCGGCGAACCTTGCCGCAACTTTTTTACCGACCCCGACCGGGCCGACGCCGCCATCGAACGCGTGCTGACCGAGAACCGCGTGAGCGATTACGAGCTCACGGTGCGGGCCCGCAACGGCATCGAGACGGTGGTCTCGTACAACGCCGCCACCTTCCACAATCGCGAAGGCGAACTGCAGGGCGTGATTGCCGCAGCGCGCGACGTGACAGAACGCCGCCGCTTCGAGCGCGCACTCGAAGAAACCAACCTGCAGCTCGAACATGCAAGCCGCATGAAGTCGGAGTTTCTGGCGACCATGTCGCACGAGTTGCGCACGCCGCTCAACGCCATCATCGGATTCTCCGAAGCGCTCAAAGACGGCTTGATGGGAAAGATGAGCGACACGCAAACGGGCTATATCGGCGACATCTTCACCAGCGGCCTGCACCTGCTTTCGCTCATCAACGACATCCTCGATCTGTCGAAGGTCGAGGCCGGCATGATGAGCCTGGAGATGGAAACGGTCGACCTCGCGCGCCTGCTCAAAGACAGCCTGTCGATCGTCAAGGACAAGGCCGCCGCACAGCACATCCGGCTCGACCTGGAAACCGGCGAAGGCATCGGCCTGTCGCGGCTGGACATGCGCAAGACCAAGCAGATCGTCTACAACCTGCTGTCGAACGCGGTCAAGTTCAGCGGCGACGGCGGCCGCGTGGTGCTGAGCGTGCACCGCGTGGCGCGCGCCCGCGTCGGCACCTTGCCGGGCCACTGGCCGGTGCAGGGCTTCGCATTGGCGAACAGCGAGCACGACGAATTTCTCGAGATACGCGTCAGCGACACCGGCATCGGCATTTCGCGTGAAAACATGGCGCGGCTGTTCCAGGCCTTCAGCCAGATCGACAGCAGCCTGGCGCGCAAGTTCGCGGGCACGGGTCTCGGGCTCGCGATGGTCAAGCAACTGGCCGAACTTCACAACGGCACGGTCGCGGTATCGAGCGCCGAAGGCGAGGGCGCCTGCTTTGCGGTCTGGCTGCCGCTGCTCGCCACGCCGCCGCTGGCCCAGGTGTCGACCACCAGCAATGGCGCCGCGCCGCAGGCCGTGGCCGTCCGCCGCGAGCGCATGGCGCTGGTGGTCGATGACAACGACAATGACGCCGATCTGGTGCGCCTGCTGCTCGAGGCCGAAGGCTTCACCGTGCTGCACGCGCCGAGCGGCGAAGCCGCGCTCGTCATGGCGCCGATGCAGACGCTCAGCCTGGTCACGCTCGACCTCGAACTGCCCGGCATGGACGGCTGGGAATTCCTGCTGAAGATGCGCGAAAGTGCGAACCTGGCGCATCTGCCGGTCGTCATCATCGCGGGCGTGGCCGACAGCAATGTGGCGCTGAGCCGCGGCGCCGTGGCGGCGATGCAAAAGCCGATCAGCCGGGCCGACCTGAAGGCGACGCTGGCCGGCCTCGGCTTGCAGCCGGGCGAAAGCCGGACGCGCACCGTGCTCGTGGTCGACGACGATCCGAAGGCGGTAGAGGTGATCGCCGCGTTTTTGCCGACGCCGGCCTATGCCGTGCTTCGCGCCTATGGCGGCGACGACGCCATCGCGCTGGCACAACGCGTCAAGCCCGACCTGATCCTGCTCGATCTGACCATGCCGGAGACCAACGGCATCGACGTGGTCGACGCGCTCTACCGCAATCCCGACACCGCGCACATCCCGATCGTGGTGATCACCGCCAGCGCCATTTCGGCCGACGATCGCGCCGCCCTCGACGGCTATCCGGGCAAGGAAGTGCGCGTCATCGAGAAGCTGGAGTTCGGCCACGACCGCTTCGTCGACGAGGTGCGCCGCGCATTGCCGCAATCCTGAAAACGGATCACCAAGGATCACCACGACCGCCATGGCCTGCATCCTGATCATCGAAGACAACCCCGCGAACATGAAGCTGGCCTGCCTGCTGCTGGGCAACGCCGGGCACACGATGCTGTGCGCTGTCGATGCCGAGGTCGGCCTGATGATGGCGCGCGATGCCCAGCCCGACCTCATCCTCATGGACATCCAGCTGCCGGGAATGGACGGCCTGGCCGCCACGGCGCTGCTCAAGCGCGCGCCGGCCACGGCCGCCATTCCGGTGATCGCGCTGACGGCCATGGCCATGAAGGACGATCAGGCCAAGGCAGAAGCGGCCGGCTGCGACGCCTACATCGCCAAGCCGCTGCGCTACCAGGAACTGCACGCCGCCATCGATACCTTGCTCTCGCGCAACACCAGCCCGACGTGACGCGGGACACGGCTTCACCATGACCCAGCCCACGAACGCGACGACGACCGCGAACACGGCGACAACCGCAGTCGCCGCGAAAGTGCCGGCCGATGCCACCGTATTGATCGTCGACGACCGGCAGGCAAACCGCCGTTTGCTCGAAGCGCTGCTGGCGCCTGAAGGCTATGCCACGCTGAGCGCAGCCGATGGCCCCGAGGCCCTGGCGCTGGCTGCCCGACATGCGCCGGACGTGGTGTTGCTCGACGTGAGGATGCCCGGCATGGACGGCCATGCCGTCGCGCGGGCGCTGAAGGCATCGGTGCAAACCCGCCACATCCCGATCATTCTGATCAGCGCGGAAGTCGACGCCGCCGCGCGCCAGGCCGGACTCGATGCGGGTGCGGACGACTTTCTGACGAAGCCGATCGCGCGGGCCGAACTGTGGTCTCGCGTGCGCGCCAGTCTCAGGGGCTGATCAGCTGACTGACTGATTGGCTGAACTGGTCGGACAGCGCCGAACCGCGCCGGGCGGACGGCCGGAATCCGCCGCTGTCCTCAGGCCGGCACGGTGTCGATGCCGGCGCGATCCCAATGCCGGTGCCTGGCGATCGCCGCGATGAAGTCGCGCGCCACCTGCTGCGCCGCGGTGAGGTCTCCCATGTTGGTCGCAGGCGTCGCGGCGACAACGACACCGGCCGGACTCGCCGCGCCGTCGCCTTTGCCGACCCCCAGCATCGACAGCAATCCGACGCCCTCGCCCACCGTGCAGATCGCCTTGCAATGTTTGTACGCTTCGAGCACGAAGTGCACCGCCTCGCCGTTGCGCGACAGGGCCTCCGCGCTGTCCTTGCCGGCGGGCACCAGCACCGCGTCGAACATGATCGACGGCATGTTGGCAAAGGTCGCGTCGATGTCGATCTGGCGTTTGCTCGCGCTCGTCACGGTGCCGAGCCGGAGGCCGATCACCTTGCACTGCGCACCCGCGGCCTCGATGGCTTCGCGGATCGGTTTCAACGAAGCGGAGTCGACGCCGTCGGCCACCAGAATGGCCACCTTGCGCGTACGCACCGAACCATCGCCGGTGCCGGCCATGCTGAGCGCTGGCG
>JAQGMP010000539.1 GCA_028292285.1 Variovorax sp.
AGACCCACGGCAAACGCGACCGCGATGAACACCAGCACGAAAGCGACCGGATAGCGCCACGCGGCGCCCGCCTCACAGATCGGCAACCATTCAGCCACCGGCCCGGCAAACCACTGCGCACATAAAAAAGCGGCAATCCAACCCGCCAGCGAAATCACCTCGAACACCAGCCCGCGCATCAGGCCGAGCAACACCGACACCACGAGCACCGCAACACCGATCCAGTCGAGCAAGGCCACGGCAGCGCGTGGCAACTACAGGGTGAGCACCGAAGCCGACAGCGACAGGCTCTTGACGCGCCCCGCCGCGCGATCGGCATCGGCCCGGGTCGCGAACGGCCCGACCCGCACACGCGTGCGTTCGCCATCCGCCGTCTTGGCCACGTGCGTGTAGGTTTTCAGGCCGGCGCTTTCGAGCTTCTGTCGCACTTCGCGCGCTTTGGACGCGTCTGCGAAGGCGCCGACCTGCACCACGAAGCGGCCCGCCTCGTCGGACGCGGTTGCGGGCTTGGCGGTGACCGCCGCGGCGGCCGGCGCGGTGCCGCTGCTGGCCACCTTGCCTTCGAGCAGGGCACGGGCGCGCGCGCCGTCTTCGCTGGAAGCGGCCTTGACTTCGGTCGGCTTGGGTTTGGGCTCGGGTTTCGCTTCAGTCCTGGCCTCGGGCTTCGGCTCCGGTTTGGGCTTGGCCTCGGCTTTGGCCTCGGGCTTCGGCTTGGGTTCAGCCTTGTGCTCGGGCTTCGTTTCCGGCCTGGTTTCCGGCTTTGCTTCTGCCTTCACCTCCTGCCTCGGTTCCAGCCTGGCGGGAGGTGCGGTCGTCACCGGCTTGCTTGCAGAGATCTCGCTGCCATCGGCGGCTTCGGTGATCATGGCGCTCGACGGCGAAGCGGCAGCGACGCGCGTGCCGGAGCTTCCGTGGCCATTGCTGCTGCCGTTGCCGTTGCCATCCGCCGCAACGGTCGGCGGCGCGGTGCTCGGTGTCGACGACGTGGGCCCCGGCGCGGTCGGCACGACCAGCGGCTTGACCTTGTTGCGGTCCGGAATTTCGATCGGGATATCGACGGAAACGGGCCGCGGTTGCGTGTCGAACAGCAGCGGAAAACCGATCACGCCAACCAGCACCAGCACCGCGGCGCCGAGCAAGCGATGGCGGGCCCGGCGGCGCATGGCTTCGACGCTCTCGGCCGGTGGTGACGCGACGCTGGCGCTGCGCCCTTCGTTGCCTTGAGAACCGCGATTGCGGAACTTGAAAAACGCCATGAAAGTCGGTCCCTGATGAGTGCAGCGAAGGAAGAAAAATGCGCCGTGGGCTGACTGTTGGCCTAAGCCGATCGGGCGCCTGACGACAGGTGTTTGGCTTGCAGACGGGGCGTTCCGTGCACCAGCACGCCGCCCACCGTGAAGAACGATCCGAAGACGACGATTCTATCAGCGGGGTCCGCGCGATCGATGGCCGCCTGGAGCGCTTCGAGCGGTGCCGCATGCACCGTCGCCGACACATCCTTGCGCGTGTTTTGGGATTGCCACAGCGCCAGCACATCGGCAGCTTTGGCCGCACGCGGCGTCGGCAAATCGGTGAAGTACCAACGGTCGATCAGCGGCCCGATGCGCGCGAACATCGGTGCCAGGTCTTTGTCGGCCATGGCGCCGAACACCGCGTGCGTGGTCGGATAGAAACCCATCGCGTCGAGGTTCTCAGCCAGCGCCGCGACGGCATGCGGGTTGTGCGCCACATCGAGCACGAGCGCAGGCTGGCCCGGCACGATCTGAAAGCGCCCCGGCAGATCGACCATCGCGAGCCCGGTGCGCACAGCCTGTGCCGTGATCGGCAACAGCGGCCGCACCGCTTCGAGCGCTGCCAGAGCGCCGGCCGCATTGATCAATTGATTGGCACCGCGCAGCGCCGGATACGCCATCCCGCTGTAGCGCCGACCGCGCCCCGACCAGCCCCATTGCTGCTGGTCGCCAGACACATTGAAGTCGCGGCCGAAGCGCCACAGGTCCGCACCGATCGCCTCGGCGTGGTCGATGACGCTTTGGGGCGGCATCGGGTCGCTCACGATCGCCGGCTTGCCGGTGCGCAAAATGCCGGCCTTCTCGAAGCCGATGCTCTCGCGATCGGGGCCCAGAAAATCCATGTGGTCGAGGTCGATGCTGGTGATGACCGCGCAGTCCGCGTCGATGATGTTGACCGCGTCGAGGCGGCCGCCCAGGCCGACTTCGAGAATCACGACGTCCGGCATTTCGGCGGCGGCGCAGTGCATCAGCGCCAGCGTGGTGAATTCGAAGTACGTGAGGCTGATCTCCTTGCGCGCCGCCTCGACCGCAGCGAAATGCGGCAGCAATTTGGCGGCGTCGACCTGCTCGCCGGCCAGCCGCAGCCGCTCCTCGAAATGCACCAGATGCGGCGACGTGTAGACCGCGGTGCGGTAGCCGGCGTGCGACAGAATCGATTCGAGCATGGCGCAGGTCGAGCCCTTGCCATTGGTGCCGGCCACGGTGATGACGGGGCAATCGAACTTCAGGCCCATGCGCCCGGCCACGCTGCGTACGCGGTCCAGGCCGAGGTCGATGTTCTTTGCGTGCAGGCGCTCGGCGTGTGCGAGCCAGTCGGCGAGGGTTTCCATGGAGCCCGGCATTGTCGCCGACGCGCCGCAGCGGCATCATCTTGCACATGATCACCCTCTTCGGCATCCCCAATTGCGACACCGTCAAACGCGCACGAGCCTGGCTCACGGACGAAGGCGTCGCCTACCGTTTTCATGATTTCAAGAAGGACGGCGTGCCCGAACCTCTGCTGGACCAGTGGGTCGCCGAACTGGGCTGGGACGCCTTGGTCAACCGGCGCGGCACCACGTGGCGACGGCTCGACGATGCGGCGCGCGCGGCGGTGGTCGACGCGGCATCGGCCAAGGCGGCGCTGCTGGCGAATCCGAGCCTCGTCAAGCGGCCCGTGGTGGCGTGGGAAGGTAAAGACGACGGCATCACGGTCGGGTTCGACGCAGGACAATGGCAGCGGAAAATCGGGAACCAAGGGCTGCAAGGGACACAAACATAAAGCAGAAGTAAAGGCGACCGGCGCGCAATGAACCTGGCGCCCCGGAACGCATCCAACAGGTTCGACGCGGGGAATGGTCTCCGCCATCAGGAGTTAAAAATGGTTTTCTCTACTCGCAATATCGCTGCGCTCACCCTGCTGGCCGCGCTCGGCTCCGCCGCCTCGCTGGTCCACGCGCAGCCGGCATCGCAGCAAATCGAGCAGGCGCGCGTCGTCTCCAGCACGCGGCTCGCCGACGGCAGCTACAACGTGACCTACGAATACGCCGGCCACCGCTACACGACGCGCACCGACACGGCGCCCGGCCGCACGATGCCGATCCAGATCAGCGCGATGGGCGTGACGACCAGCCCGGTGCTTTCTTCGCAGATCGATCCGGCGGAAAGCGGCGACCGCGGCGCCAACCTCGGCAATCCCGGCAATTGGCAAAACGTGGCGCCGGAGCCCGGCGTCGTCGTCTCGGGCAATGGCCCGGCGCCCGTCTACCAGACCGGCTACCCGCCGCCGGTCTATGTGCAACCCGGCTACGCCGCGCCCGTGTACGTCCAGCCCGGCTATGCCTACCCGCAGCCCTACTACGCTTCGCCGATCGGGCTGTCGCTCAATCTCGGCTACTCCCGTGGCTGGGGCGGCGGCGGATGGCATCGCGGCGGTTGGCGCTAAATTTTCCCAGATGACGGCAAGTAACGTCTTGCCGAAGCTCGTAGGACATTCCTGACGGCCATGTAGGAAAAAACACCGCGCGTTACATACTTTTGGCCTAAGAACAGATAACGGTTCCTAGAATCCGTCTGTTTTTCACCAAAAGTTGACAACTACATGAGCCAACTTCAAGGCCTCGAGGCGCCGATCGAGGCAACGAAGGCGCCGAGCGAGCCGATTGAGCAGGCTGCGCGTCGAAGCAGTGACATCGCGGCACTCGCAGGCCTCTCGGCCATCGCAACGACTGCCCTGGCTGCCTGCGGCGGTGGTGGCGGGGGCGGCGGAGGCGGCAGCTTTGCCGGCCTGGGCGCCACGGGCACGACCACGACGGACAATAGTCAACCCACCATGGGCATCGCCATTCCCGGCTCCCCGATCGTCGCCGGTGCGGCGACGACCATCTACACCACGCCGGCGAGCAGCAAGGACGCAGCCCGCTTCCTCTCGCAGGCGTCGCCGGGCGCCACCAAGGCGCAGATCACCGCCATGCAGGCGATGAGTTATTCGGCCTGGCTCGACGCGCAGTTCGCCCTGCCCCGCAGCCAGACGAACGTCGACTGGCTGTCCGGCCAGGGCTACGGCTCCACTGCGTACCTCGGCCACGTCGACGGGCTCGACAACACGGTGTGGCGCAAGTTCATTTCGAGCCCCGACCTGCTGCGCCAGCGCATCACGATGGCGCTGAGCGAAATCTTCGTTGTCTCGATCGACGGGTTGAACAGCTACTACCCGATGTTCTCGGTCGGCTACTTTCTCGACGTCCTCGAAGGCAACGCGTTCGGCAACTACCGCACCTTGCTGTTCGACGTGAGCCGCACCACGGCCATGGGGACGTACCTGACTTTCGTCGGCAACCAGTTGGCGAACCCGACCACCGGCAGCGAGCCGGACGAGAACTACGCGCGTGAAATCATGCAGCTGTTCACCATCGGTCTCTACAAGCTGAACAACGACGGCACGCAGATGCTGGTCAACGGCGCGCCGGTCGAAACCTATACGCAGGCCGACGTGAGCGGGCTCGCCCGCGTGTTCACCGGCTGGTACGACGACACGAGCGGCGGCCAGCAAACGCCGTCGGCCTACACCCGGCCGATGGTGCAAGTAAGCGCGCTGTACGAAGACGGCCCGAAGACATTCCTCGGCACCACCATCCCGGCCGGTGCCAAGACCCAGGCGGGTGCCCTCGACAGCCTGAACCGCGCGCTCGACACGCTGTTCAACCATCCGAACATGCCGCCCTTCGTCGGCCGCCAGCTCATCCAGCGGCTGGTCACGAGCAACCCGAGCCCGGCCTACGTGAACCGCGTCGCCAATGCCTTCATCAACAACGGCAGCGGCGTTCGCGGCGACCTGAAAGCGGTGATCCGGCAAATCCTGCTGGACGACGAGGCGCGCAATCCCTACATCGGCACGACGATCGCCTTCGGCAAGCTGCGCGAGCCTGTCATGCGGTTCCTGAACTGGGCACGCGGCTGGAACGCGACGTCGGCCAGCGGCGGCTGGGCCATCGGCGACCTGTCGGGCGCGGCCAACGGGCTCGGCCAGAGCCCGATGCATTCACCATCGGTCTTCAATTTTTTCAGGCCGGGCTACGTTCCGACCAACAGCGACCTCAGCCCGTACAACCTCAATGGCCCCGAGTTCCAGATCACCAACGAGTCGACGGTGTCGGGCTACGTCAACTTCATGCAGCGCGCGGTGTCGGGCCAGAGCCTGCCCGACCTCAAACCCAACTACGGCACCTTGACCGCCATCGCTGCCGATTCCGGCGCGCTGCTCGACGAAATCAACCTGGTGCTGGCGGCCGGCGAACTGTCGGCCGCGACGCTGGCCACGCTCAAAGCAGCCGTGGACACGATTTCGGCCGGCAACGACGCCGGCAAGCTGAACCGCGTCTACGCCGCCCTCACGCTCGTGCTGGCGTCTCCCGAATACATCGTCCAGAAATAACGCGCCGCATGACCGACTCTTCTTTCCGATCCGGCCGCCCTCTTTCGTCGCCTGCCTCTGCGCATTTCCCCGGCGTGCAGCCCGACAATGCATCGCGCCGCGAATTCTTGCGCCGCACCGGTGCGCTGTCGCTGGCGGCATCGGCGACGCCATGGGCGCTCAGCCTGGCCGCCATGGGCGAGGCTGCAGCGGCCACGGCCGGCGACTACAAGGCACTCGTCTGCGTGTTTCTCTATGGCGGAAACGACTACGCCAACACCCTGGTCGGCTACGACCAGGCCACCTACAACGTCTACAACAGCCTGCGCAGCAACATCGCGATCGGCCGCGACCTGGTAGCGCCGACCGTGCTCGCACCGACGACGGCGCTGCCCAACGGCCGGCAATATGCGCTGGCACCGACGCTCGCGCCGCTGCTGCCGATCTTCAACGCGGGCGCCCTGTCGATCGCGCTCAACGTCGGCACGCTGGTGCAGCCGACGACCAAGGCGCAGTACAACGCGCGCTCGGTGCCGCTGCCGCCCAAGCTCTTCTCGCACAACGACCAGTCGTCGTACTGGCAGGCGTCCGCGCCCGAGGGTGCCTCGTCGGGCTGGGGCGGGCGCATGGGCGACTTGCTGGCCGGCGGCAACGGCAACTCGACCTTTACCTGCGTGTCGGTGTCCGGCAACGCCGTGTACCTGTCGGGCAACCAAGTGTCGCAATACCAGGTGGCATCGAGCGGGCCGGTGGCGGTCTCGGGCATCAAGTCGGCGATGTTCGGCTCGTCGGCGTGCTCGGCCGCGCTCAACGGCCTGATGACGAACACGCGCACGCAACTGCTGGAAAACAGCTACGCCGCGGTGTCGCGCCGCGCGCTCACGGCCAACGACCAGCTCAGCAGCGCGCTGGCCGCTGCCAACGTCGCGACCGCGTTTCCGGCCGGCAATTCGCTGGCCGATCAGCTCAAGCTCGTGGCCAGAATGATCTCCGTCAGCAGCACGCTCGGCGCCAAGCGCCAGGTGTTCTTCGTTTCGATGGGCGGCTTCGACAACCACGACGGCCTGGGCGGCGCAGGCGGCACGCACGCCCTGCTGCTCGCGGCGGTGGCCAATGCCATGTCGGCCTTCTATCAGGCGACCAAAGACCTCGGCGTGTCGCAGCAGGTCACCACCTTCACCGCATCCGATTTCGGCCGCACGCTCAACAGCAACTCGAGCGGTTCCGACCACGGCTGGGGCGGCGTGCAATTCGTCATGGGCGATGCCGTCAAGGGCAAGTCGTTCATCGGCGCCGCACCCACGCTGGCCAACGACGGACCCGACGACGTGGGTCAAGGGCGGCTGGTGCCGACCACCGGCGTCGACCAGTTCGGCGCCACGCTGGCCAACTGGTTCGGCGTGTCGCCGAACGACCAGCTTGCGGTGCTGCCCAACCTGAAAAACTACAGCACGCGCAATCTCGGCTTCATGGATTGACGCTCCGCGGGGCCGGCCGTCGTATCAAGGCTCTTTTCGGCCGACCCTAAAATCGCGGCCTCTGAAAAGCGAGAGCGCAATGACCACTGAAACCTTCGCCGACGTGACCGTGACCACCAAGGCCAACGTCTACTTCGACGGCAAATGCGTGAGCCACGGCTTCACGCAGGCCGACGGCACCAAAAAGTCGATCGGCGTCATCCTGCCGTCGACCCTCACCTTCAGCACCGGCGCGCCGGAGATCATGGAAGGCGTGAGCGGCGCTTGCGAGTACCAGCTGGCCGGCACCACGGAGTGGAAGAAATCGGGCGTCGGCGAAAAGTTCAGCGTGCCCGGCAATGCATCGTTCCAGATTCGCGTGACCGGCGAGCCGTATAGCTACATCTGCCACTTCGGCTGAGCCGCGTCGGCAAGGTCAGACCACGACCGGCTCGGGCTCCAGCCGGATGCCGAAGCGCTCGTACACGCTGGTCTGGATGGCCTTGGCCAGCGTCATGACCTCGCCGCCGGTGACGGGGTCGACATTGCCGCCGCGGTTGACCAGCACCAGCGCCTGACGCTCATAGACGCCGGCGTTGCCGACCGATTTGCCCTTCCAGCCGCACGCGTCGATGAGCCAGCCGGCCGCCAGCTTGATGCTGCCGTCGTCCATCGGGTAGTGCACGATCTTCGGGTCGCGCGCGATGATGTCGGCGCACTGCTC
>JAQGMP010000541.1 GCA_028292285.1 Variovorax sp.
TGCCGGCCGCGGCCATCGAGCAGAACCATGACGAGCGCGGCATCATCTGGCCGGACGCCATCGCGCCGTTCACCGTTGTCGTTTGCCCGATCGGCATGGACCGCAGTGCCGACGTCAAGGCGACAGCTGAGTCGCTTTACGAAACGCTGCTGGCCGATGGCGTCGACGTGCTCATCGACGATCGCGGCGAGCGCCCGGGCGCCATGTTCGCGGATTGGGAACTCATCGGCGTGCCGCACCGCATCGTCATCTCCGATCGCGGCATCAAGGAAGGCCAATTCGAGTACCAGCATCGTCGCGATACCGCGGCGACCAAGGTGCCGGCCGGTGAGGCCGCGGCTTTCCTGAAAGCGCGACTGGCGGGATGAGCGGTACTGCGCTGCCAGCGCCTTTGGCGGCGCGCACCGTTTCACACGCACCGCTCCTTTCGAGGCGGCGACTGGTGCTGGGTGCTTCGTTGGCACCCTTGGCGATGTCGGTTAACGAATCGGCCCACGCCGGCGCGCAGATCGAAGAGCCGTTGATCGATTCAGTCCGCACCGCGCTGTCGTCGGCCATCCACAACAAGGCGCCGCCGATCCCCGAGTTCAACGACACCGAGTCGCGGCTGCGCTACCTGCGCTGGCTCGGCGCCATGAGCGAGCGCCTGCTGAAAAAAGTGCCGGACTGGCCCACCCGCAAGGAATTCCTGCAGACGGTCTGGTACGAGTCCAAGCGGTCGGGACTCGACGTCAGCCTGGTGCTCGGGCTGGTTCAGGTCGAAAGCAACTTCCGCAAGTTCGCCGTCTCCAGCGCCGGTGCGCGCGGCTACATGCAGGTCATGCCGTTCTGGACCCGCGTGATCGGCGACAGCGATCCCGGCAAGCTGTTCCACATGCAGACCAACTTGCGCTTCGGCTGCGTCATCCTGCGCCACTACCTCGACCGTGAAAACGGCGATCTGTTCATGACCTTGGGCCGCTACAACGGCAGCCGTGGCCGATCGCCGTATCCGGATGCGGTCTTTGCGAACCAGCGCCCGTGGGTCTTCGTCGACCGTACACCCGACAAGATCCCGCCGGTCGAGCCGCCGCGCGGCTAGTCGCCGCCGCGTCCTGACTCAGACCTTTTTGCTGACCAGCACCTGGTCGACGCGGTGGTTGTCGACATCGACCACCTCGAAGGCGTAGCCGCCCCAGTTCACGCAGTCGGTGCGCTTGGGCACGCGGCGCAGCATCACCATCAGGAAGCCCGCCAGCGTCTCGTATTCGTCGGCATGCGGCAGCGTGTCGATGTCGAGCGCGCGCATCACGTCTTGCACGGGCGTCACGCCGTCGATCAGCCACGAGTTGTCGTCGCGCTTCACGATCTGCTGCTCTTCGTCCTGCGCGCCTACCAGGTCGCCCATCACCGTGCTCATCACGTCGTTGAGCGTGATGACGCCGACCACCAGGCTGTACTCGTTGACGATGATGGCGAAGTCTTCATGCGCCTGCTGGAACTGTTCGAGCACTTCGGTCAGCGACAGCCGGTCGGGAATGACCAGCGCCTTGTGCAGCGGCACACCCTGGTCGAGCGCCAGCGGCTGGCCGCTCAGCACGCGCTGGAACATGTCCTTGGCATCGACATAGCCGAGCACGTGGTCGATGTCGCCGTCGCACACCGGATAAGCCGAGAACGGCTCGGCCACGATGCGCGCACGCAGCACCGATTCCGGGTCGTCCTTTTGAAACCAAGCGATGCGGTCGCGCGAGGTCATCACGCTGTGAACCAGGCGCGTGTCGAGCTCGAAGACGTTGGCGATGACCTGCTGCTCCCGTACCGCCAGCACGCCGGCCCGTGCGCCTGCTTCGGTCATGGCCAGGATGTCGGCCGACGTGATCTTGTCGATGCGCTGCAGCGGAATGCCGAGCAGCTTGAACAGCACGTCGGTGCTGCGCGTAAAGAACCAGACCAACGGCTTGAAGGTGGTAATCAGCACGTTCATCGGCCCGACCATGCGGACCGCCAGGCGCTCCGGATCGCTCATGCCGAGCCGTTTGGGGAAGAGATCGGCGAATACGAGGAACACCGCGATGATCGTCACGAACGACGCCAGGAAGGCGCCGTTCTTCGACGCATCAGCGCCGAACCAGAGGCCGAGCAGCCGTTCGAAGTACGGACTGAGCGCGCCTTCGCCCACCACGCCGCCCAGAATGGCGACCGCGTTGAGTCCGATCTGCACCACGGTGAAATAGTGGCCGGGTTGCTCCTGCACTTTCAGCACGCGCTCGGCGCGAACGTCGCCTTCGTCGGCCATCTGCCGCAGACGCAAGCGGCGCGATGCAGCGAGCGTGATTTCGGCAAGGGAAAAGAAAGCGCTCGTCGCGATCAGAACGACGATGGCGAGCAGGCTTTGGGTCAGTGTCATGGCAAGTCGGTGAAGCCTGCCATGGTGCCATTGAAAGTGCGGCCTACTGAACGAAGCCGATCCGGCTCTTGCCCGTCGCCGCGCGAGGAAGGTCGTCGACGCGCACTTCGTCGCGATGCGCCAGGCGTGCATTGCCGAAGCCGGTCATCAGCGCGCGTCGCATTTCGCGTGGCGCCAGTGTGGCCAGGTGATCCAGAACATCGCTCGACGGCTCCTCGGCCAGCATGCGGCCCCAGTCGTGTTCGGCGCGAATGCCGCGGTATAGGTTGCGCGCGATTTGCCGCGCCGCTTCGGGCGAGGGCGCCTCGATCTCGAACACGTTCATGCGGTTCAGGATCGGCTCCGGAATGCCGCGGGCATCGTTCGCTGTGGTGATCCAGAT
>JAQGMP010000560.1 GCA_028292285.1 Variovorax sp.
CGGCAAGACGTGATCGTGCCGGCGCACGCCGAGGGCTACCGGGCGATCTGGATCGTCGGCATCTCCATCGGCGGGCTCGGTGGGTTGATCTATGCCAACGCGCATCCGGCCGACGTCGCCGGGCTGATCGTGCTCGCACCCTATCTCGGCGAGCGCCTGCAGAGTGTCGAGGTCGCCAATGCCGGCGGACTCGCGCGCTGGCAGGGGCCGCTCGCCTCACCTGTCGGCGATGAGCGCGCGCAGCGCGAGACGGCGCTGTGGCAATGGCTCAAGGGCTACGCAAGCCGACCGACACCCGCCGATCACCCGCCGCTGTACCTGGGCTACGGTCTCGACGATCGCTTTGCCTTCAGTCATCGGCTGCTGGCGGCCGCGCTGCCGCCCGAACGTGTTTTCACGACGCCGGGCGGCCATGACTGGCCGGAATGGACGCGGCTTTGGCGCGCAATGCTTCCGACCCTGCCGCTGCCGAGCTGCAAGGGCTGAGGCGCGACGACCGACCGGCCCGTTAGTCAGGCAACAGGCGGATCAGCTTGCCGTTCGCTTCGTCGGTCAGCACATACAAGAGCCCGTCCGGGCCCTGCTTCACGTCGCGGATGCGGGCGTTGCCTTCGGACAGCAACTTGTGCTCCGCTGCAATCTTGCCGTCCCTTAATTCGATCCGGTCGAGGTACGCGAACTTGAGCGAACCGACGAACAGGTTGCCCTTCCATGCCGCACCATAGCGATCGCTCGTCAAGAAGGCCATGCCTGACGTCGCGATCGACGGCACCCAGTAATGCAGCGGCTGCTCCATGCCCGCCCTGGCTGTGATGCCGTCGCCGATCGGCCCGCCGCCATAGTTCTCGCCATAGGTGATGACGGGCCAGCCGTAGTTGCGGCCGGCGAGCGGGACGTTGATTTCGTCGCCGCCTTGCGGGCCGTGCTCGGTCTCCCACAGGCGGCCGTCCGGCCCCAGCGTGGCGCCCTGCGCATTGCGATGGCCATAGCTCCATATCTCCGGCAACGCACCGGCTCTGCCGACAAAGGGATTGTCTGTGGGCACCGTGCCGTTCTTGCCGATGCGAACGATCTTGCCCAGATGGTTGTCGAGCTTCTGCGCGTCTTCTTTGCGGCTGAAACGCTCGCCCAGCGTCAGGAACAGGTTGCCGTCACGCGCCTCGACGATGCGGCAGCCGAAGTGATTGCGGCTCGCGACCTTTGGCTTCTGGCTGAAGATGATCTTCATGTCCTCAAGCCGCTGTCGGTCTGCAGAAAGTCTGGCTCGCGCCAGCGCCGTGCTGTTCGTGCTGCCGCCGCCCGCCTCCGGTTCCGAGTAGCAGAAGTAGATGGTGCGGTTCGACGCAAACTGGCTGTCGGCCAGGACATCGAGCAAACCGCCCTGTCCGCCGGCCACGATCGCAGGGAGCCCGGCGATGGGCGCGCCGACCTTGCCATCGGCTTCGACGACACGCATTCGGCCGGGCCGTTCGGTGACCAGGAATCGACCGGAGGACAAAAAAGTAACGCCCCAGGGATTTTCCAGGCCGGTCGCCACCGTCTCCGGTCTGGGCGCGGCCGTCACGCCAAAACCTGTCGCGGCGGCAACGATGCCGACTGCAGCCATTCGAATTAGGCCAAAAAGAGGCAACGAGAACATCGCAATCCTTCGCAAATCGGTAGCGCCGTACCACGACCTGATCAGCCGGTAGCACAAGCAATTCACATTACTTTGCCTTACATCACGACAACCGCTTATGGCCGATAACCGGTGAACTTTACAAAGTCATATCACAAAATTCCAGAATATCTAATTAAAACAACGAGTTAGAATCAAAATCTCGAAACTGGATGAAATTGACATCGAAGTGTGTCGTCAATATCCTACGTACCATGCGTTTATTTGTCTTACCTGCCATCCTCCTCATCGCTTTTGCGGCCCACGCCGCCCCGCAACAGGAGCGCAGCGACGACATAGAACGAATGCTCTCGGACAAAGGCTTGATCGGCAAGCTCGATCATGTTCGCCAAACCGTCAGTGACCGCACCTCCGATCTGGTGGTCACCGCCGTCGGTTTCCTGGGCGTACCTTACCGCCGCGGTGGCAATACCGCTGAAACCGGCTTCGACTGCAGCGGCTTCGTCCGCGCCATGTACAACCAGACCATCGGTCTCGTGCTGCCGCGCCGCGCCGCCGAGCAGGCCGCCGCGACCGATCCGGTGGCGCGCACCGATCTCAAGCCCGGCGACCTCGTGTTCTTCAACACCATGCGCAAGGCGTTCAGCCATGTCGGCATCTATGTCGGCGAAGGCAAGTTTATTCACTCGCCCAAGCCGGGTGCCCAGGTCCGCGTCGAAGACATGAGCGGCAGCTACTGGCAACGTCGTTTCGATGGCGCACGCCGCGTGCAGGCTGTCCAGGGCGACGAAGCCAAGATCGGCGACTGAGCTTTTGCTTCGGCCCTGAATAGGGGCGCCCAACAAAAAACCCGCCGACGGCGGGTTTTTTGTTGGGCGCGACGCGCTGCGTTAGCGCTTGACCGGCGGCAAGTCGGTGCAATGCCCGTGCAGCGCTTCCGCTGCCAAGCCGATGCTTTCACCCAGCGTCGGATGCGGGTGGATGGTCTTGCCGATGTCGATCGCATCGGCACCCATCTCGATGGCCAAAGCGATCTCGCCGATCATGTCGCCCGCATGCGTGCCGACGATGCCGCCGCCCAGGATCTGTTCGGTCTCCGCATCGAAAAGCAGCTTGGTGAAGCCTTCGTCGCGACCGTTGGCGATGGCGCGTCCCGAGGCATTCCACGGGAACAGCCCCTTCTTGATCTTGATGCCTTCCGCCTTGGCCTGGTCTTCGGTGAGGCCGACCCACGCCACCTCGGGGTCGGTGTACGCCACGCTCGGGATCACGCGTGCGTTGAAGGCCGCCGCGGCCAGTTCCTTGTCGCCCTTCTGCTCGCCGGCAATGACCTCGGCGGCCACGTGCGCCTCGTGCACGGCCTTGTGCTCCAGCATCGGCTGGCCGACGATGTCGCCCACCGCGAAGATGTGCGAGATGTTGGTCCGCATCTGGACGTCGACCGGGATGAAACCCCGGTCGGTCACGGTGACGCCGGCCTTTTCGGCGCCGATCTTCTTGCCATTGGGTGTGCGACCGACAGCCTGCAGCACCAGGTCGTACAACTGCGGTTCCTTCGGCGCGTTCTCGCCTTCGAAAGTGACCTTGATGCCGTCTTTGGTCGCTTCGGCGCCGACAGTCTTCGTCTTCAGCATGATGTTGTCGAAGCGCGGCGCGTTCATCTTTTGCCAGACCTTGACGAGGTCGCGGTCGGCACCCTGCATCAGGCCGTCGAGCATTTCAACCACGTCGAGCCGGGCTCCGAGCGACGAATACACCGAGCCCATTTCGAGCCCGATGATGCCGCCGCCGAGGATCAGCATGCGCTTGGGATCGATGCCCAGTTCCAGCGCGCCGGTCGAGTCGACCACGCGAGGGTCTTTGGGCATGAACGGCAGGTGCACCGCCTGCGAACCGGCCGCGATGACGCAGTTGCGGAACTTCACGGTCTGCGCCTTGCCGGTCGGCGCCTGGCCTTCGCCGCTGGTTTCCTGGACCTTGACGTGGAACGCGTCGATGAACTCGCCGACACCGCGCACGGTCGTGACCTTGCGCATCTTCGCCATCGCGGTGAGCCCGCCGGTGAGCTTGCCCACCACCTTGTTCTTGCGCGCGAGGAGCTTGGTGCGATCGACCACCGGCTCGCTGAAGGTCACACCCATCTCGGCGAAATGCTTGACCTCGTCCATCACCGCCGCGACATGCAGCAGCGCCTTCGACGGAATGCAGCCGACGTTCAGGCACACGCCACCCAAAGTCGCATAGCGTTCGACCAGAATGACCTTGAGCCCAAGGTCGGCCGCGCGAAACGCCGCCGAATAACCGCCGGGCCCGGCCCCAAGCACCAGCAAATCGCATTCGTGATCCACGGTGCCGCCATACGTGCTGGCCGGCGCCGCCTTGCTCCCTCCGCCGCTGGGGGAGGGTCGGGGTGGGGGCGAAGAAAGCGGCGCAGCAGTGGGCGTCGCAGCCGAGGCTGGCGCAGCCGCAGCCGGCGCTGGCGCCGATGCGGCAGGCGCCGCAGCTTCAGCCCCGCTCACCTCCAGCGTCAACACCACCGACCCCTGCTTCACCTTGTCGCCGACACCCACGGCCAGCGACTTCACGACGCCCGCGGCCGACGACGGAATCTCCATCGACGCCTTGTCCGATTCGACGGTGATCAGCGACTGTTCGGCCTTGACCGTGTCGCCGACCTTGACCAGCACTTCGATGACGGCCACTTCGTCGAAGTCGCCGATGTCCGGTACCTTGATTTGTTGTTCGCTCATGAGGACACCTTCAATTTGAGAGTGAGTACATCGGCCGGTCCGGCCGAATTTCGATCGAATTCACAGCCGGCCGCAATGCCGGCGTCGGCCACTTCACGCGCCGAGCGCGCCTTGGCGTACACCGCGTGCATGGCGCCGAGTGCAAAACTGCGCCCGGAGCCGATGCTCCAGAACTGCTTGAACTCGAACACTTCGCGGTAGCTGTAGACGCCATAGATGCCAGTCGCGTTCGCCAGCATCAGGCTGAACTGGCTCGACTCGTAGGGGTCGTGCTCGTCTTCCTTGGTTTGCAGGAAGAACGACTCTTTCAGCAGTGGATGCAGCTTGGTGAACGTGCGGTAGATCTCGTCGCGGCCGCGCAGCTTGAGATCGTCTTTGCCAATCGCGGCCAGCGCATGCCGAAGCGCCGGAAAGTGCGCCACCGAGCCCGACGCGGCAAAGAGGCTGCGGCCTCCTGCATCGTCGACCTCGAACACCTTGCGGTTGTCTTCCTGCGCATGCGAGAGCCGCGTATCGCCGAAAGTGACCAGCGTGTCCGCCGCGATCACCACCTGGCTGCCCTTGCGGACAGCCACCACCGTGGTCATAGCAGGACTCGGCGGAAGTCGGCGAGCACCTGCCCGAGGTAGGTGTTGAACCGCGCAGCCGACGCGCCATCGATCACGCGATGGTCATACGACAGCGACAGCGGCAACGTCAGGCGCGGCACGAACTGCTTGCCGTCCCACACCGGCTTCATCGCGCTCTTGGACAAGCCGAGGATCGCCACTTCAGGCGCATTGATGATGGGCGGGAAGTGCGTGCCGCCGATGCCGCCGAGCGAGCTGATCGACATGCAGCCGCCCTGCATGTCGGCCGAGCCGAGCTTGCCGTCGCGCGCCTTCTTGGCGAGGTCGCCCATCTCGGTGCTGATCTGCAGGATGCCCTTCTTGTCGGCATCTTTCAGCACGGGCACCACCAGGCCATTGGGTGTGTCCGCCGCGAAGCCGATGTTGTAGTACTGCTTGTAGACGAGAGTGTCGCCGTCCAGGCTGGTGTTGAAGTCCGGAAACTTCTTCAGCGCCGCCACCACCGCCTTGATCACGAAAGCCAGCATCGTCACCTTGACGCCGGACTTCTCGTTTTCCTTGTTGGTCGAGACACGGAAGGCTTCCAGCTCGGTGATGTCGGCATCGTCGTTGTTGGTGACGTGCGGAATCATCACCCAGTTGCGATGCAGGTTGGCGCCACTGATCTTCTTGATGCGCGACAGGTCCTTGCGCTCGACGGTGCCGAACTTGGTGAAGTCGACTTTGGGCCACGGAATCAGGCCGAGTGCGGCGCCATCGCCGCCGCCACCGCCACCTGCCGGCGCTTTCGCCGCCGACGCCTTGGTGCTCGCTGCGCCGCTCATCACGGCCTTGGTGAAGCCCTGGACGTCTTCCTGCGTGATGCGGCCCTTCGGTCCCGAGCCCTTCACTTCTTCGAGCGGCACGCCGAGTTCGCGGGCGAACTTGCGCACCGATGGGGAGGCGTGCGGCAGGGCGGCGCTGGGGGCCACCGTCGGGTTGTGGCTCGCAGGTGGCGCAGAGGCTGCCGGCGCGGTAGCAGGCGGTGCCGGGACGCTGGCCGTGGCAGCGGAAGGCGCAGCAGCGGCCTGAGCCTGCGCAGGCGCTGAAGGTGCCGGCGCTGCGGGTACCGCGCCGCCAGCCGCGCCTTCCACGATTGCGATCAGGTCGCCGATGTTTACGGTGTCGCCGACCTTGACCTTCAGTTCCTTCAGCACCCCGGCAGCGGACGCCGGAATCTCCATCGAGGCCTTGTCGGTTTCGACGGTGATCAGCGACTGCTCTTCCTTGATCGTGTCACCGGGCTTGACCAGGATCTCGATGACCGAGACGTCCTTGAAGTCGCCGATGTCGGGCACCTTGATTTCGATCAGCCCGCCGCCGCTCGCGGGCGCTGGCGCTGCGGCGGGTGCCGCCGGTGCACTGGCCGCAGGCGTCGACGCCGCGGGAGCGGCAGCAGGTGCGGCCACAGTTGTCGGTGCAGCAGCCGCGGTGCCCTCGCCTTCCAGCACGAGCACGACCGAGCCCTCCTTCACCTTGCTGCCGACGTCGACCTTGATCTCTTTCACCACGCCGGCTGTGCTCGACGGAATCTCCATCGATGCCTTGTCCGACTCCACCGTGATGAGCGACTGTTCAGCCTTGACCGTGTCGCCCACTTTCACCAGCACCTCGATCACCGCGACCTCGTCGAAATCGCCGATGTCCGGTACCTTGACTTCCACTGCTGCCATGTTTTATCTCCCGCCCCGAAGGCGTTCCGGTTGTTCGTTTTGGTTCTTCGCTTGGTTCTTCGTCCAACCTGGGGTCAAGCGTAGAGCGGGTTCACTTTGTCGACGTTGATGCCGTACTTCTTGATCGCGTCCGCCACCTTCTG
>JAQGMP010000572.1 GCA_028292285.1 Variovorax sp.
TTCTTTCCCCGCATGGCGCAGGTTCTGGCTTTCCATCAGCACGCGCTCGATGATCGGCAGCAGGTGATCGCCCGGCGCAGTCAGCCCCGTGAGCCGTTTGCCGGCGCGCGCGAAGAGGGCGATGCCCAGTTCGTCCTCGAGCTCGCGAATCTGCCGGCTGACGCCGGGCTGCGAGGTGTGCAGCGCATGGGCTGCCTCGGTGAGGTTGAAGCCGCTTCGCACGGCTTCGCGCACGGAACGCAACTGTTGGAAATTCATGGGAGAGACAGACAAAAAGAAGTGCCGGTCAGCACTCGGCGGCCGATTCTGCGGGGCGGCTTTCCAATTGCGAACTACCGATTCGTTGCTTTCAAATAAGAGAATGATCTGAGTCGAGTCTTGAGAGTCTTGGGATGGAGTTCTGGGAGTCCTGGGCGCCAGTGACCTCAGTGAACGAAGCCGCCTTTCACATAGCGCACCGGCTCTGCGTCCATGCGGCGAATCAATGCGGCCAGCCCGTCGATTTCGGGCGCCGCCGTGCTGGCTTCAGGTCGTACCTCGCTGCGGCACAGCAGGTCGTCGTCCGACCATGCGCTCTTGCCCGGTGCGCCGGCTGCGCGCAGCCAGCCGTCGCGGTCTGCAAGCAGTTGGGTGCCGGCGAGGCTGTCGCTGCCGGTCACCAAACGCAGGGCTTCCCATGCCTGGCTGTCGTCGGTGGTGCAGCCGGACTGTGACCCGGGGGTGCCGAGCGGCCGCCCGGCGTGCCGCACGACCACGGTCACCAGCCGCGGATCTTCCAGCGGTGCCGCCGTATCGCTGGCCGCCACGATGCGCACGCGTTGGCCGCGCCACGCCGACAGCGGCCGTGGCGCCCGGCCGTCGCATCGCACCACCATGTCCGGCAACATGACCGGGTTGGCCCAGAAGCCGGCGCTGCGCAATGTCTGGCCTGCCCCTTGCGCCTTCATGAAATCGATCAACGCCCATGCGTCGCGCGTATCGAGCACCGCACCGAAAGCCGGCATGGTCGCAGCGCCATGCCGGTCGCGCACGCCGTGCAGGATGTGCCACAGCAGATCCCCATCGCCGCGCCGCCACAGCAGCGGCCCGTTCAGATTGGGCGGCCAGATGCGCTGCTCCGGCGCGAGTGGTCCCTGCCCATCGCCGTGCGCGCCATGGCAACTCACGCATTGTTCGGCATAGCGCTTGCGCCCTTGCGCGATCGATGCCGCGCTGAACAAGGTTTCGGAGCGGCTGAAGCTGGTCGGGTAGGCGGGCACCAGCACGACGCCTTTCTCGGGCCAGGGAATCACCGTCATCAGAACGACGGCCGCCGCGAGCACCCAGCCCCGGCGCCGGCGCCATGCGATCGCCAGCAGCAGCATGAATACCAATGCGGCCAGCAGCACGATGGTCCAGGCCAGGCGCCGTGCCTGGCCGAGGTCGATCAGCAGGTTCTCGCCCGACAGTCGCAGTGACCAGGGCCAGGCCGGCTGGCCGTGCTGCGTGCCGACCAGCCCGAGGATGTCGAGCACGTGCAGCAAGGCCAGTTGCGACCATTGCAACAGCCCGATCAGCGCATTGAGCCCGTCCGTTTCGATCCAGCGTGCCACTGCCAGGCACTACCAGGTGGCGTCCAGCCCGAGATGGCGCAGCGCCTCATGGCGCAGCTCGGCGAGCCGTGGGTGGCCGCGATGCCGCGGGTAGGGCAGGTCGACCGTCAGCTGCGCCGTGATGCGTGCAGGCCGGTCGCTCAGGATGATGACGCGGCCGGCCAGGAACAGCGCCTCCTCGACATCGTGCGTCACCAGCAGTGCAGAAAACCTGGCACGCTGCCAGAGGTTGACCAGCTCGCTTTGCATGGCGATGCGGGTGAGCGAGTCGAGCTTGCCAAGCGGCTCGTCGAGCACCAGCAATTGCGGGTCGTTGACCAGCGCGCGGGCCAGCGCCACGCGTTGCGCCATGCCGCCCGACAGCTGATGCGGAAACGAACGCGCGAACGCCGTCAGCCCGACCCGCTTGAGTGCGTCGTCGACGCGCGAGCGCTGGGTTTTCAACAGCCCACGAGCCTGAAGTCCGAGCGCGACGTTGTCCCAAACCGTGCGCCACGGGTAGAGCGTCGGATCCTGAAAAACCACGATGCGCGACGGATCGGGCCGCGCGATGGCCTCGCCGTTCTGGGTGATGCGGCCGGCCGTTGCGGGTTCGAGACCGGCGACCAGCCGCAGCAGCGTCGACTTGCCGCAGCCGCTCGGCCCGAGCAGCGCCACGAACTCGCCCGGCTGCACTTCGAGGTCGATGTTGTCGAGCACCTGAAGCACGCCGCCAGACAGTTCGAACCAATGGCTGACCGCACTGAGCTCAATGTGCGCGCCGACCGTGGTCGGCACTTGCAGCGCCGTTGCGCTCACCATTTGACGGTCCCCTTCTGCCACGACAGCGCCCGGTCGCGCACGGCGAAGAGCAAGGTGATGAGCCCGGAGCACAGCACCGCCATGACCAGCAACGCCGCATACATGTTGGCGTACGCAGCCCAGCCTTGCGCCCATTGCAAATACCAGCCGAGGCCGGCCTTGACGCCCATCATCTCGGCTGTGATCAGCACCGAGAACGATGCACCCAAGCCCATGAAAAGGCCGACGAAGACCTGGGGCAGGGCGGCCGGAATGGCCACGCGCAGCACCAAGAACCCTTTACTTGCGCCCAGCGTGCGGGCCACGTCGTAGTAGCTCTTGTTGACCGATGCGACCCCCGACCAGGTCAGTACCGCGACCGGAAAAAACGTGGCCAGACCGATCAGGAACACCGCCGCCACATAGCTCGACGGCGCGAAGAAGAACGCGAGCGGCAGCAGCGCCGACGCGGGCACCGGACCCAAAAAGCGCAGCACCGGATGAACCCAGTACCCCGCGATGCGCGACCAGCCGATCGCCACGCCGGTGCCGAAGCCGACGAGCGCGCCGATGACGAACCCGTTGGCCAGCAAACGCAGCGAATGGACGGTCGACAGTCCGAGGCGCGGCCAGTCTTCGAACGCGATGTCGATCAGGCTTTGCGGCGGCGCGAAGAACGGCGGCGGCAGTGCGCCGGTCTTGGCGGTCAACGTTTCCCACAGCAAGAGCAACAAGGGTGCTGCGACCAGCCATTGCCCGGCGGGCCGAAGCGACCGCCCGACGCGGCCGGCGCGCGCACCGAGCGCGGCCACCACCGCGAGCGCGATGGCTACCGCCAGCGCGGCGATGCCGAACTCGCGTGTGAAGGCCCATTCGCTGAAGCCGATTTCCTTGTCGGGCCATGTCAGCGTCAGCACGCCGAGCGCGATCCAGGCCAGAGCGGCTGCGAAACCCGTGCGCCATACGCCGACGATGGCTGCACTGCGTGGCGCGTACGGCGCATCGGGCGCATGTGGCGCGGCGGGGTTGACCGCGACAGTCCGTGCTGCATGCCGCACAGGCGCTGCCCTGTCGCCCACCGGTTGCAAAAGGCTCTCTGCCGTCGTCATGCGAGCACGTCGAGTGACACGTGGGTAGCGAAGCGCGCCGGGTCGGTGCTCTTCTTCAGGATGCCGGCGTTGTGGAAGTCCTGCGCGAACACCTGCACTTCGTCGCGCAATGCCTTGCCCGAAGGATGGTGCTTGTAGGTGAGTTCGCTCAACAGTTTCTGCAGGTCGGCAACCGGCACGGCAGGGGCGTACTTGGCGTAGATTTTCGCCGCCTCATTCGGATTCTCTGCAACGTAGTCGGAGGCCTGTGCGAGTGCGCGCACTACCGCTGCGGCGCGTGGCTTGTCGTTGCGTGCGAACTCGCCGCGCGCGCCCACGATGCAGCAAAGCCGTTCCGCGTATTCGCCCTTGGCGCTGTTGGCCACTTCGGTGAAGAGACCCGGGTTGCGCTTCTCGATCAGGTAGACGTTCGGGTCGCCGTCCGCAATGGCCTGCACTTCACCCTTCTTCACTGCCACGTCCAGCAGGTCGGCCGGGTAGACGCGCCACTCGACATCCTTGTCGATGTCGATGCCTTTCTTGGCGAGGTGAATCGCATAGAACTGCTTGGCCGGACTGTTCAGGTCGGCGACGCCGATGGTCTTGCCCTTGAGGCTTTGCAGATCTGCCGTGATGCCCGATGCCCTGGCGCCGATCAGCCGCAAGCAGCCGCCGTGCACGCTGCCCACGACCTTGACGTCGAAGCCGGCTTCCAGCGGTTTGACCCAGCGATGAATCAGCCCGACGCCGACATCGGCCTTGCCCGTCGCCAGGGCTTCCAGCAACTGGTCGGACGAGCCGGCCCAGTTGAGAAGTTCGACGTCGAGCCCGTTCTTTTCGAAGATGCCGCGCTCCAGTGCGACCGGCACCGGCGAGAGGCAAAAGCCCGCCTGGCTCCAGGCAAAGGTGAGCTTGCGTGGCTGCGAAAAGGCCCGGGTCGCGAGCAATGCCGAAGAGCCGACGACCGCGGCGGCGGCGCCTGCATGCAATACGCCACGGCGCGACAGGCCGGGCAAGCCATTCAGAGTGGACATGAAGTTTTCCATTGATGCGGAGCCGCGAAGGTACCGAAGCAACGGCGTCGCGCCAACGAATGAAAACCGTTATGGATATGCGCAAAGGGACGGACGCAAAAGCGTTGGAAACGCGGCTCGCGCATCCACCGAAAACCGCATCAGCAAACTCGAATTGATTCGTTTGCAGGTGGTTCGGAACTCCGCAAAATTCCCGGTCACCGCTCGTCGCTGCCTCCTGCTTCCCCTGTTCCCTGTTCCCTGTTCCCTG
>JAQGMP010000467.1 GCA_028292285.1 Variovorax sp.
GCGGCTGGGCGCGGGCGCTGTGGCGGCTGTAACGGCTATGGATGCCTTGGATGCAATTGGGTCCATCACTAGACTGGCGCGATTGAAATCATTGGATTGATGATGCCCGATGACGTTGTCGCCGCTCTCCATGTGTTCGTCTACGGGACATTGCGCCGCGGCGGCAGCAATGACATCGCGCGCTACGGGCCTGCGCCCGAGCTGATCGGCTATGGAAGCATCGCGGGCACGCTCTACGACCTCGGTGCATATCCCGGCGCTGTGTTGAGCGGCGTGGTCGCCGATGGCGAACGGGGTGCGGTGCCTGGCGCGAGGATCCATGGCGAGATCTATCGCATCACCGATGCTGTCGAGGCGGCGCTGGATGTGCTCGAAGAAGTGCGCGACGACGGCGCCGGCGAGTACATCAAGCGGTATCTCGAGGTCGCGCTGAAGGTCCGCACAGGGACGCAAACGCTGCGCTGCCTGGTCTACGAAATTCATCCTTCGCGTATCGCGGGGCGCATCGTCATTGAAAGCGGCGATTGGTTTCGGCGCTGATGAGGCGATTGCAGCCGTCAGGTTTCACGAGCGAAAAGTCCATTGCACATCGCGAAATTGGACGTTGCTGCATCGCAATAATTTTTCTCAATATAAGAAAATTTGTTCCGCATTGAGAAAAGTATCCGTAAGTCGTTGATTTTATTGATGTAAAAATACGTCTTATATAAGACATAAGACTAGAGGACGGCGCTAAAGTTTGTCTCACGGCCGAAACGCCAATCGATCAATCAACCTCACGGAGTGACCATGCCCCAGACCCTTACCGAACAATTGAGCCGCGAACAACAGATCGCCGCCCTCGAAAAAGATTGGGCGACCAACCCACGCTGGAAGGGCATCAAACGCGGCTACAGCGCCGCCGATGTCGTGCGCCTTCGCGGCTCGGTGCCGATCGAACACACGCTGGCGCGCCGCGGTGCCGAGAAGCTGTGGGACCTGGTCAACACCGAGCCTTACGTCAACTGCCTCGGTGCGCTCACCGGCGGCCAGGCCATGCAGCAAGTCAAGGCCGGCGTGAAAGCGATTTACCTGTCGGGCTGGCAAGTCGCCGCCGACAACAACAGCTACGCATCGATGTACCCGGATCAGTCGCTGTACCCGGTCGACTCCGTGCCGACGGTGGTCGAGCGCATCAACAACACCTTTCAGCGCGCCGATGAAATCCAGTGGTCCAAGGGCACGAACCCCGGCGACAAGGGCTACATCGACTACTTCGCGCCGATCGTGGCCGATGCCGAAGCCGGCTTCGGTGGCGTGCTCAACGCGTTCGAATTGATGAAGGCCATGATCAAGGCCGGCGCCGGCGGCGTTCACTTCGAAGACCAGCTCGCATCGGTCAAGAAGTGCGGCCACATGGGAGGCAAGGTGCTGGTGCCGACGATCGAGGCAGTGCAGAAGCTGATCGCTGCACGCATGGCGGCCGACGTCTGCGGCACGCCGACCTTGGTGATCGCACGCACCGACGCCGAAGCAGCCGATCTGATCACCAGCGACTACGACGAAAACGACAAGCCCTTCATCACCGGCGAGCGCACGGCCGAAGGCTTTTATCGTTCGAGGAAAGGCATCGACCAGGCCATCAGCCGCGCTATCGCCTACGCGCACTACGCAGACCTGGTGTGGTGCGAAACCGGCACGCCCGACCTCGCCTTCGCCAAGAAGTTCGCGGACGCCGTCCACAAGGTTCACCCCGGCAAGATGCTGGCGTACAACTGCTCGCCGTCGTTCAACTGGAAGAAGAACCTCGACGACGCCACGATCGCCAAGTTCCAGAAGGAGCTCGGCGCGATGGGCTACAAGTACCAGTTCATCACGCTGGCCGGCATCCACTCGATGTGGTTCAACATGTTCGACCTGGCGCAGGATTACGCGCGTCGCGGCATGTCGGCCTATGTCGAGAAGGTGCAGGAGCCCGAGTTCGCGGCGCGCGACCGTGGCTACAGCTATATTTCGCATCAGCAAGAGGTGGGGACCGGCTACTTCGATGACGTCACCACCGCGATCCAGGGTGGCAAATCGAGCGTGACGGCGCTGACGGGCTCGACCGAGGAAGAGCAATTTCATTGAGGCGCGCTCCGGACTCGACGTCTGCGGGCTGGGCGTCGAGCCGCTAGAATTGCGAGTTCCGACTCCGCAACAAGAGCGAGAAAGGCACTTGGGTTATGACACCGCGAACTACACCGCAAGGAATCAGCGGTCTTTCTCCAAGAGGGAAGGGCCGGTAGGCCGCGCACGCTGGAGTCATCCAGCATCAGAACCTAGCGAAGCGCGGTCGTCGACCGCGCTTTTTGCTTTTTGTGCCCCCTTTTTGCGCTCAGCAGCCCCAAGGTTTTCTCATGATCCAGATCACGCTTCCAGACAACTCGCGCCGCGAGTTTCCCGGCCCCGTCTCCGTGGCCGATGTCGCCAGATCGATCGGCCCCGGCCTCGCCAAGATGACGGTGGCCGGCAAGATCGATGGCCGGCTGGTCGACGCCAGCGACATGATCGATCACGACGCCAAGCTGCAGATCATCACGCCCAAGGACGACGAAGGTCTGGAGATCATTCGCCATTCGACGGCGCATCTGGTCGGCCATGCGGTGAAGCAGTTGTATCCGACCGCCAAGATGGTGATCGGCCCTGTGATCGACGAAGGCT
>JAQGMP010000588.1 GCA_028292285.1 Variovorax sp.
CGATGGAACGGACTGAGCGACCGGACCCTCGGCCGCCGACGCGGCTCGAAAAGCATTTTGGTGACCGCGTCGTGCGCTGTTTCGAGCAGCGCTGGGCGGATATCAATGAGATGTTTCTTGCCAGCGCGTCGACTCGATCGACCGAAGAAGCGGTGGTTTGCGGCGATCGGCGAGTGAGCTGGAGCGCGCTCGCCGACCGGGTGATGCACCGTGCTGGAGGGCTCAGGAAGCATGGCGTCGTCGCCGGAGACCGGGTTGCACTGCTGCTTGGCAACAACATCGAGTTTGTTGTCGTCAGCCATGCCGTCATCATGCTGGGTGCCGTCGTAGTTCCGATAAATACCCGCGAACAAACTCCGGGCCTGCGCTACATCCTCAATAATTGCGGAGCCGTGGTCCTGATACACGACGCAGAATTGACCCCGAGACTTCCTGAGCCACGCGATACGCCCACATTGCGCGAACGGGTAAGCGTTGATCAATCCGGAATGTCCGATGACTTTCTTGCCTTGCTGCAAGGGCCGCGCCTGGACGAGATTGTGCCGGTCGACGAGGAAGATCCCGCGCTGATCATGTACACCTCTGGAACGACCGGATTTCCAAAGGGCGCCTTGATCTCTCACATCAACGTGATTCATTCGGTGTTGCACTACCGGCACGCATTTCAGTTGCATGGCAAAGAACGAGGATGTGTGACTGTGCCCTTGAGTCATGTCACGGGTCTGGTTGCCATGATGATGACGATGATCGGATGCGGAGGCACTCTCATCATCGATCCGCAATTCAAGGCGCGGAGCTTCTTGCGATTGGCCGAGCAAGAGCGAATCACGTACACGCTGATGGTCCCGGCCATGTACAACCTGTGCCTGCTTCAACCGGAAATTTCCGCTCTTGAGCTTTCAGAATGGAGAATCGGAGGTTACGGAGGCTCACCGATGCCCCCCTCTGCCATCGCTATGCTCGCCACAGCGGTACCCAGTCTCGGCCTCTACAACATCTATGGCTCCACGGAGCTGTCGTCGCCTATCGCCGTGATGCCCGCCCATTTGACCAAAGAGCATCCGGACAGTGTCGGCTTGCCGGTCATATGCGGCGAAATTGCAATAATGGATGAATCCGGCCGGGAGGTT
The DNA here is from genome assembly GCA_028292285.1 of Variovorax sp. Taxonomy (GTDB): domain Bacteria; phylum Pseudomonadota; class Gammaproteobacteria; order Burkholderiales; family Burkholderiaceae_C; genus Variovorax. The sequence continues at coordinate 1,131 of JAQGMP010000588.1, forward strand.
GGTTTGGGAGAAATTGGCGAGCTCTGGCTCAAAGGCCCCAACGTGGTACGAGGCTACTGGGAAAACCCCGAGGCATCTGCCAGCAGCTTTTGCGCCGGGTACTGGCGCAGTGGAGACATCGGGCGTGTAGACGAATCGGGATTTCTGTACGTTCTGGACCGAATCAAAGACCTCATAAATCGAGGCGGCTACAAAGTCTACAGTGCGGAGGTTGAAAATGCGCTCTCACAGCATCCGCGAATCCGTGAGGTGGCTGCAGTCGCAAAATCTTGCCCCGTACTTGGCGAGCGAATACATGTGTTCGTGACGATCGACGAGGGCGATCAAGTAGACGAACAAGAAATCAAGGCGTTCTGCGCTCAGCGTCTGTCGGACTACAAGGTCCCAGACAGCTGCTCCATTGGAACCACGCCGCTGCCGCGAAACCCAGGCGGCAAGATTCTCAAAAGAGAGTTGCGTGACCGGTTGCTCGCAACGGCCGATTCGGTCTGAAATTGGTTCATGGGCAGCATTGCTGCAAACGCGGCAGCCTGAGCTGAGATGCGTTTCGATTCGGGCGTTCAAGTGCTGGTGTGACTATTCGGGCTCTATGCCAGCGCCTCGAATGATCTCTCCATACTTCTTCGTCTCACTGGCCTGGAAGAGCACCATCTCCTCTGGCGTGGAAGTAAAGGAAGCGGTTCCGCTGGACGTATAGAACGCCGCCGCCGCCGATGCAGACTTGGCCGCATGTACAAAAATCTCATTGAGTCGTCGTTTTACATCGACAGGAAGATTGGCCGGCCCCCAGACGCCGAACCAGTGCGTGACGTTGTATCCGGGCAGAGTGTCTGCGATGGGCGGTACGTCAGGCAGCAACGGTGATCTTTCCAGGTTGGTAACTGCCAGCACTCGAACCTTGCCGCTTTGGATGAACGGGATCGCAGTACCTGTGTCGACCACCATCATCTGCGTTCGCCCGGCAATAAGATCCGCAATAGCGAGTGGGTTCCCCTTGTAAGGAACGTGCGTCATCTTCACCTTTGCCATTTGCAGGAAGGCTTCGCTTCCCACGCGGCTTCCGGAGCTTCCGCTCGCGAAGTTGAGCTTTCCGGGATGTTCGCGTGCATAGGCGATCAGCTCCGCGACGGTTTTGGCAGGCACGTCGTTGTTAACGATCAACGCTTGCCAGCCTCGTCCAAGGATGGTTATCGGTGTGAAATCCTTGACCGGGTCATAAGGCAGCTTCTTATAAAGAAACTCGTTGGCGGCGTGCGTGGTTGTGCCGCCAATGAGCAACGTATATCCATCATTCGGTGCGGTCGCAACGCCTTGAACGGCCAGCATTCCGGCGGCGCCAGCGCGATCTTCGACCACCACCGGGATGTTGATGTCCGTCGTTATGGCATGTGCCATGGCGCGCGCCAATTGGTCGGTGCCGCTGCCGGCAGAGAACGGCACAAGAAGGCGAATGGGCTTTGAAGGGAAAGCTGGAGCTCCCGGGGACTGCGCGTGCAGTGCAGGGGCGAGCAAGCACGATGCGGCCACTGCCACGAACAAATCACGTCTTTTCATCTTGTCTCCTCGGAATTCAAATACGGCAAGCGGCCGGTCTCCTTCGGGGAACCGCTGCCTTGTTTTGTCTCTACTGGTTTCCGCGCAGCAGCGAAAGCAACTTGCCGGGAACGTTGATCCGCATGTCGAGCAGAAGAAAGGAAAGGGATTTCCCATGCGAGTCGAGATTCATCGACCGATTCACTCCTCCGTCCAGCGCGTTGTCCAGCACAATGTTCATGGCGCACAGGTTCGGCAGCAGATAGCGTCTTACCTGCGTTGGTGAGCGGGTTGCAAAAACGTCGCGTATTCGCACCTCGGTGACTTCCTGCACCAACGTTTCAAAGAGCTCGGGATCCCAGGCGATGATGCTGATGTTCGACCGGTTTCCCTTGTCACCGGCTCGGCCATGAGCGGCGCGATAGAGAGGCACGTCATTGGCCCTCGGAGTCATCAGAGGATCTCGTATGTGGACGGCACCGCCGCCCGTGGCAAAAAGCACGGCAAGGTATCGAGCCGGCTGCGCAGCGACGTGCGGACGCCCCCTCCGCCGGCAGGCCCACAGGTGTAGAGCGCCGTGACTTCGCGCGTGATCAGGTCGGCGGTCGCCTTGTCCTCATGCACGCCCGCAATGCGCAGGCGCACATCGCGTGCATCACCGGCTGGTCGTGCTGCCAACGCCTGGCCGCGGTCGTCCGCCAGAATACTCGTGACTCCGATGAGATCTACGCGCAGCTCCATCACGTGGCCGAGCCGGCGGCGCATGATGTCGGCGGCAAGGCGAGCTCGCGACTCCGCACGCGGGCCGGCATAGGAAATTTCGCCTTCGCCAAGCCAACCACCTTCCTGGCAAACCAGAACTTTCAGCTGATCCGGCCACACCCGGCCAGCGACGCCCTGCAGACGAACGCGATCGGTATCGACCAGGTCCACCGTGCATCGTGTGATGTCGGCAATCGCGTCGGGGCAAAGGTACGCGCCCGGATCGTCAATTTCATACAAGAGCTGTTCCTTGACCGTCGCCTGTGTGACGCAACCGCCTGTGCCGTCGGCCTTGCCGATCACGCAGTCGCCTTCATCACCGACCTCGGCGAACGGATAGCCGAGCTGGTCCAACCCGGGCACATCCTTAAAACCAGGATCCGCAAAATAGCCACCGGTGATCTGGGTGCCGCATTCCAGCAGGTGGCCCACCATGAGCCCGCGTGCACGCCGCGTCCAGTCGTCGCGACGCCAGCCAAAATGCGCCAGCAGAGGCCCCAAGGCAAGGGACGAGTCGGCGACGCGCCCCGTGACGATCACGTCGGCGCCGTCGAGGATGGCATCGGCAATGCTGTCGGCGCCCAGATAGGCGTTGGCAGAGACCATCCTGCTCTCATCGAAAGCTGAGCCCAAGGCTTGACGAAAAGCTGGCCGGTACTGGCTGCCCGACACATCGTCGCCGACGACGATGGCAATACGGGGTGGTGCGAGGCCGAGCTTCTTTGCAAGGGCACGAATGCGCAGCGCAGCGGATTTCGGATTCGCGGAGCCGAAATTGCCAACGATGCAGATCTTGTGCTTGAGACAGCGCTCCAACACAGGTTCAAGAATCTGATCGAGCCACGGGTCATACGCTGCGTCCGGGTCGGCACGCTTGGCCAATTGCGCAAGTGCCAACGTGCGCTCGGCCAAAGTCTCGTAGATCAGAAATGAAGGTTGCCGCCGTCGAACCAGACTTTCCACAACCGGTGAGGCCGCATCGGCTCGATCACCCGAGAACGCCGATGCCGCGCCAATCAGGACATGCTGAGGCGTCGTCATGATGTCGAACACGACCTGTGGCCCGTGCATAAGGAGGATGTCATGCCGCCACTCTAAGTGTGCGGTATGCCATCGGTCCAAATCAAGATTCAGATGATCGCGATTCGTTTTCCAGATTCGAAGTTTCGGCGTGGTTCGTCGAAATCCCGAGCTCCCGACGGATCAGCGATGCCAGGCACATTGCTGCAGGCGGCAGTGGCCGAGCGGGGTGAGACACCAGCGCAATATCTCGCCAGAGCGCGCACCCCTCGATCGGCTTCACCACCACACGGCTGCCGGCGAAGTGCGATCGCATCCCGGCGGGAATGACGCCTATCCCGCCACCGCTCTCAACCAGGGCACGAATGGTGTGGACGTGTTCGACCTCGTTTGCCACTTGAATTTGAGCCGGGTGCACTGCGGCATCGATCAGCCGCCGCGTCATGGTTCCGCGCTTGTAGTGGACAAAGGGGTAGGCGGTGAGGTGATGCACGCTGACCCGATGAAGGCTTGCCAGAGGATGTTCGGAGCCGCATACCAGCTCAAAGGGTTCTCGAAACAAGCGCTCGACGTTCAACCTGCTCGCAACTGCGTCTACGGCGGTGACCGCAAAGTCAACCTGCCGCGCTTCGACCATTTCGATGCACTCGTTCGGGTGAGCGACATGCAGATCCAGTTGAACCTGGCGATGGTCGGATTGAAATGCTGCCAGGATGGGAGGGAGCACTCCGTAGGTGAGCGTCACCATCGCCGTCACAACGACTCTTTCTACCGCCAGCGAATGCGTCTGCAAGGCGCGAACCCTGCCGTCGAAGTGGTCCAGTGTGGACGACGCCAACTCGATAAAAAGTTCGCCGGCGCGCGTCAGCTGAAACTGCGGGCTGGCTCGATCGATCAACTCAATGCCGATCGTCGCTTCTGTCGAGCGCACCAGAGCACTAAAGGCAGGTTGCGACAAGCAAAAGCTTTTTGCCGCCCTCGTGAAGTTCCTGTGCTCGACCAGCGTCAGGAACGCTCGCAAATTACGTGTGGAGATATCCATGAAACGATCGGCCGCCGCAAATGACTGGCAAGGCTCGGTCAAGACTGCGCTTACAGACCAGCCATCGCCGTGACTTGGCCCGAGACCAGGCACGTTATACAGCAAGGTCGTGCGAGCGAAGCATCTTCACGCCCGCGGTTTGCAGCGGTGCCTTGCCGCCGCTTCAAGACGCAATTTCAGCAGCGCACGTCCGCGGGTCGCACGCCGAATCGCTCGCGAAAGACCCTTGCAAAATCCGATGGATTGCGAAAACCCGCCCGATACCCGATCTCCGCCGTGGTCAGATGGCGCAGATGGCGCGCATGCAGCATGTCCCTGGAGCGATCGATTCGGCATTGAACGATCAACTCGCTGTAGGAGGCTCCATTGCGCGCCAAGACACGGTGCAAGGTGCGCGGGGAGACGGCGCAGGTCCTGGCAACCACGGAGGCATTGAGATCATGGTCCATACAGTGCGCCTCGAGCACTTTCATGATCTCGGAAAACTTGTCTTCCTCGGGTGATCTAACGTCTTGCGCGGGCTTTCGGAGTTCGTATGCCGCCAGGGCGAGAAGCGCGCCCAGATGCTCCGGGAGAAACTGGCTGGTCAACCGGCCTTCACTGAAAGTCGATCGAGCCACCGCGGCGACATAGCTGCTCAGGGCAGACGTCCAGGGTGACTGCGTTCCGATGACCTTTCCCACGATGACGCCGGGATCGGGGACCCATTGGCGCATCAAGAGAGACGATATCCGGAGCTCCGTCGGTCCTGCTTCGCCATCGCGCTTGTAGGTGGCACCCATGCCCGGCTCGGCAATAACGACTTCGCCACGGGCCACACGCATCGGACACCTGTACGTCAGATTCCAGTCGCCAGACAGGCTGAGCAGGATCAGGTAGTCGTCTTCTCGCTCGCGCACTTCCAGGCTCATCGAAAAATCCTGCAATGGAAGAACATCGTCTTGATGGCGTGGAGTGCATTTCCTTACCGCCCTCCTCGCGAAGAATTCTGCAAAGAAGCAAGCGCGGCGTCTTTTCCCGGCTTGCCGTAGATTTTTCCTTGCTTGCTGCTTTCGGCGCACCGCGCGGAGCTCCGGGGGAGGCGTCGGAGAGTCGCCAATTTGACCCTTTGGCACACAGAGACCAGCGGAATGGCCGTGAGCCGCGCAAAATGCCAAAACCGTGCAATACAGCGGAGACTCCGGTGGGCGCCCCAGAATTGACTTGTTGGTCGACGGACGACGTCGACAAGACGCAGCGCATCGACTACTACGAAGAGACCGTTGCCAGATCGATGATCCCGGTGGGAATTCGGATGCGCTGCGCATCCGATTTTTCTTCATCCATGAAGATGACCAGCGTGGACGGGTTTTCCGTGCTGCGGATCAAGGGAAGTCCGCATGAAGTCTACCGGGCGGAACGAGAAATCGCCCGCAGCGGAGCGCATAAATACCACCTGCTTCTGACCTGCGAAACGCCGTGGACGCTGCACCACCAGGGCGCCGTGGCACTTGGAGCTGGCGAGGCCGTATTGCTCGACTCCCAGCGGCCGCAGACTTCCACCACCACCGTCCCCTACGAAATGGTCCATGTCATGCTGGACGCCGCCTGGCTCGACCAATGGGTGCCGCAGCCGGACATGCTGGTGGGGCGAAAAATCACGGCGGCCACACCGTGGGGAAACTCCCTCGCGTCATTTGCGAAAGTCCTGACGCCGGAACTCCTGCTCGACTCGCCACTTCCAGCGAGGCTGCTTTCCGACCATCTGGGCGCAATGCTCGCATTGGCCTGCAATGAGATGGATCAAAAAGTCGCACCGCGCAAGAGCGAAACGTCGCAGCGACATCGCATCCTGGACATGCTGGCCCAGCAGTGCACCGACCCCCAACTTACGGCAAAGGACGTCGCCGCTTCATTGAACATTTCCGTGCGAACGCTTCATCGCGCGCTCGCACTGACCAAGGAGACTTTCGGCCCCCTGCTCATTGAAGCGAGATTGCGGATCGCGCGCAGGATGCTGGAATCCCGGATCTTCATGAACATGACGGTTTCCGAGATCGCCAAGCGAACCGGCTTTGCAACGTCTTCCCACTTCGCGCGTGTCTTTCATGCGGTCTACGGAATGACGCCGTCCGGTTTTCGCCAGGCTTCTCTGGGCGAGACCGGACGCAAAATCAGCCCGCCCGATTCCTCGTTCGATAGTCCAGCGGTGTCATCCCCACGGCCTGTCGGAAAGCGCGGCTGAAATTGGCCTGGCTTGAAAATCGGATGGCCGCGGCGATGTGGAACAGAGGCAAGTCCGAGGTGGCAAGCATGTTCTTGGCGTGTTCTATCCGGAGGCTTGCCAGGTATTGATGAGGCGCCATGCCGGTCATCCTGCGAAACACACGGCAAAAATGAAACGTGCTGAGACACGCCACGCCGGCGATGCTCTCCAGCGTCATGTCGTTCTCGATGTTGTCCCTCATGAACTCGATGACCCTGCCGAGCCTTTCGGCACGCATCACTGGCCGGCCGCGCGCAGGCTCCAGGATCCGCGCAGCCGAGCCGGACTCCGAATACGCATTGACGAGCCTGGCCATCAGTGCGACGCCCATCGCCTCCACGAAAACTCCGCCGCCGGCACTCGGGCGCATTGCTTCGCGGAGGATGGAAGCCGAGATCTGGTTGATGAGTTCGTCCCGGAGTCCGGCCAGGTATCGGATGACCGGGCGACTGCTGATGACACCGTCCGTTGCCCGCTCCATGGTGTCGGCGCCAGGCAGGTAGATATGCAGGATCTGCGGCAACGGCCCTGTGATGGCAATGTCGTCTTCCTCCACGCCCGGGGGGCAAATCCAGATCGTTCCTGGCGTGACGCGGGTCTCCTGACGCGCCCCGCCGCCGCGCCGGCTGACAATCGCCTCCGGATTTCCCTGAATGGCAAGCGTCAGTTCCAGGTGTTCGGATCGAAACGGCGGCAACTCGCACGTTGCATGCGTCCGGAGTTCTGCGGCCACCCCGTTCCAGCCGAGTCCATTCGACGATGCGAGCACCGACGCGGACTGAAACTTTTTTTCTCCGTGTTGCAAGAGATTCATGGGCGGGGCCATTGTTCGAGAACAGGTTTCAGGTAGCAGATCTTTCCGGGCTTTGGCCATGCCGGTGCAGCGCGACGTTCATCTCGACCACGCTTTCATAGCCCGCGCGCCGGGCGATCTCCTCGACCGGGAGCGCGCGAAACATTCGGCTGCCCAGCATGCGGGCTGCAGTTCGCGCGCGCTGCGCACTGGCAGAAATCTCAAATGGCGCGCGATGACTGCCCGCGTCCAGGGGCGCGCAACCAGTCATCTCCGTCTCTATTCCCGCCAGAAGGGCGCCGATCTGGTCGGCCACGAAGTCACCAGGCAAAGGCGAATCGGCCGCAAACGCAGGCGTGAGCTGCAGGAGCAGCGCGGCCAGAAGACGACCGCCCAGCGAATCGCCTGAAAGACGCCGGCCCGCGAACAGATCGGGACGCCTCACACGCTGTTGCAGCCATGACGACGGCATGTCCAGCGTCACGATCTCGTAGGCACGCAGCTGCAACCTGTAAGGCAGCGCCGAGTCGATGAGCACCATCTCTCCGGGGGCCAGAATGGTATGGCCGCCCTGTGCAACCGCCCACCCGGTGGCCACGTTGAGCATCAGGTAATAGCGGCGCGCCACGCTGCGCGCCACGTGCCAGAGCCCGTGGACAACGCCGTGCGCCGAACCTTTCATGCGCATGACGGCCAGCGGGCCCAATGCGGTGCGCTCGGCCGTGGCATCGAGTTTCTTGGATCCACAGGTGATCGACAACGGAATCAGCGCGGCGGAGGTTGCGGCCGCGTAGTACTCCAGCCGGCGCGAGGGGTCGACATCGTCGGTGGACCATCGGTGGATCGACTGCATCGGATGCGGCACCTGCGTCGCGCACTCAGTGGGCCGCGCGGCGCAGGGCCTGCGGCGTCTGCCCTGTGTGGTGGCGCACCACGCGCGCGAAATGCGAGGCGTTGGCAAAGCCGGCCTGCCGCGCAATCTCCGCCACCGTGCGCCCGCTGGACGCGGCGCCGCTAAGCAGCGCCACGGCCCGCTCGACACGGGCCTGCAGCAACTCCGAGGCGAAGGTGGTCTTGCCCGCAGCGAGCGCCTTGTGCAGCAAGCGCGCCGGCACATTCAGGGTGACGGCAGCGTCGGCGGCCGTCAGCCCCGCCTCGGCGCAGCGCTGGCGAATGCAGTCGATGGTTTTCGCATGCAGTTCGGGCATCGCGCGCGCATCGGCATCGCCAGCGACCAGCGCAAGCATCGCGCCGAGCTGATCGACCAGCACCCCTTGAGGCAACGGCGAACCGGCGACGAATTCGGGCGTGAACTGGCTCAGCATGGGCGACAGCACCCGGCCCCAGCGCGAGTCGCGCCGGATCGCGCGCCCGGCGATCACGCGGGGGTCGGGCAGCCAGGTCTGCGCCCAAGACTCGGGACATTTGACGATGACGCCCTGAAAGCCGGTGGGAACGTGGGTCTCGTGCGTGCCCTCGCCTATCATCACCACATCGCCTTTTTCCAGCGCCTCATGGCGCCCCAGGTGCGTAAAGGCCCAAGCCTGCTTGAGGCTCACGAACAGGTGATAGCTGCGCTCGGCACTGCGCTCCACGTCGGCCTTGGTGCGCAGCGAATGGTGGGCCGTCATGTCTTCTACGATGGCGCTGAGACTGCCGAGACGGGCGGTGCGCAATTCGACGTTGAAGTCGGCCGGCACGTTGCGCCAATCCGTCACTTGCCAGAGCGAATCTTTCAGCACGCTCATCCAGTAGTCGAAGCGCATTCCCTTCGGAAGACTCCGGGTGGAAAATTGCTGCATGGCTGGTTCAGCATTCACAGGCGCCCTCCCGTCGTTGTTGCAGCGTGCATGAAAGTCTAGGTTGCACAACGCACAGAAATGGCCTGTGCGTGCCAACGCAGCCATCTGTACCGTCTGCGTGTGCCAAGCTCGAATGGCCGTCGTTTCGGGGCCAGTTGCAGATGCCATACTCGGCAACCGCGTCCGCCCGGCCGCAGCGCCGGCCGCGTTCCCCCTGGAGGTTTGCGTGTTGCCCGTCGACAACGAAGCGATTCAGCGCTGGTCCACTGCCGAGGTTCCGGCCTCGAAGCGGCTGGACTATTTCGCCGCGGCGCTCAGCGAGGCGGTCAATCCGCTGGGTGTCTGCAAGGCCGATCCGCAGACATTCCATGCGGACGTGAGCTTCGCCTACCTGGGCGAAATCGGCGTCACGAAGACCACCGGCGAAGCCCACGGCTCCTTCAGGGGACGCGCTGAACTGGCGCTTGGCGGCGAGCACAAGTTCAACCTGCTCATGTCGCTCGCCTCGCCCTGGAGCGCCGACCACCGCGGAGAGCTGCGCATGGCACCGCGCGACGTGCTGATCATGGATTCGGAGTTTCCCGCCAAGACGGACGTGCGCACCCCGTTCACCGCCATCAACGTCTCGGTATCGGAGCCGTGGCTGTGCCGATGGGTGCCGGACCCGCACCAGCTGGCCGCCCTCCGCATTCCCGGCGATTCGCCCTGGGGTCTCACGCTGTCGTCCTATCTGAGCGAACTCTCGCCTGAGCTCTCGGCGGCGCCGCCGTTGCCGCTCAGCGTGATCGCCGACCAGGTCGGCTCGCTGCTGGCATTGATGGCGAGCAGCATGCGCGATGCCGCGCAAGTCCGCACCCTTGCCACGCGTGCGCTGCATGAACGCATCAAGGACTGCATCGTCCAGCGCTGCACCGAGCTGCACCTCACCGCGGCGGATGTGGCGGCGTCGACGCAGGTCTCGGTACGCACACTGCACCGAACGCTCGCCGCGGCCAACGAGACCTTCGGTGGACAGCTCATCCAGGCGCGCGCGGACGTTGCCATGAGGATGCTGAACTCGCCGCTGTTCCGCCGCGTCTTCACGGCGGAGATCGGGCGCCGCGCCGGCTTCTTGAGCCCGTCGCACTTCGCCCGCGTGATCCGCATGCGCTCGGGGCAGACACCCAGGCAACTGCGCCTGGCGTCCGGGACAGTCCAGGACAAGTCGTCCGACCCGCGTGCCGATGAGGCGCATTGACTCAACGCCATTGACCCAACGCAACAGGAGGCGCCGCCTACTGCCGCTCGCCGAATGAAATCGGATAGGCAGCATGTCGAATCGAGATCATGGGATCGGCGATCTCGATGCCCGGACCCACACGACCCGGGAGAAACAGCAGGCCCTTGCCGGTCGATGCTTGCTGCTCGTCGAGCTTGTTGATGGTCACGGTGCCGAGCTTGATCAATTTGCGGTTCTCGGGCCAGGCGACGGAGGGGTCGTCGGTCAGATCACCCGATTCGGCAATCTGCGCATACCAGTCGAAGAGGACCGGGGCTGTCGCGACCCGAGCCGCAATCTCTTCTTGCAGATAATCGGGGCCTTTCTTCGCAAGCGTTGCGGCATCGAGCACTTTCTCGCCGGCTGCGGGCACGAACCGATAGCGCACTGCGCGGCGCTGCTGTTTCGCGTCCACGAAGACAAAGGCGTTGACACCGAAATAGCTCAACGTTCCGTAACTGGCGGGCGGCGGCTTCTGCGTCGTCAGGAACGTCTTGGCGATCGGGTGGGAAGCGAGAAACTGGTCGAGTGCGGTCGGCTTCGCGGCATCCGCACCACTCGCCCCGATGGCGCGAAGCAACTGCGCGAACTCGTCGGCGGTATGCGTTGGAAATCCGTTGAAGCTGTGCGTTACGAGGTCGAGCTCTTCGCCCGACGGTATCCGGAACTTGACGGCAAAGCCGCGCGGGTTTGCGGCGCCGATCGTGTCCGGGATGTCCGGAATCCCGGTGAAGTCCGAGAACCTGACCGTCACCGGCAAAGGGCCGCTCGAGAAGACCTTCGCCTGACTCAGGTCGCGCGACTGCGGTGTCGGCGTGAAGCTGCCTTGCAGGATCGTGCCCTTCGCATGCACCGCGCGGGCGTGGTGTTGGCCGAACGCACTGTGCAGCGCTCCGACCATGGTCGCAGGCGTTTCGTGCACGGCATCGGATGCGGCCGCTTCTTTCGGCAGCACGGCTGTCGCAGCCGATGCGGCCGCTATCGCCAGTGCGCGCCTGCGGCTTGAGTCGAATGGGGCGGCTTCAGTGGTCATCGGGTGTTCCTGTAGTGGTTGACCGGATGATTCGCGACAGGAGCAGTCCGGTCTCTAACGAATCCCGCAGACCTTGTACTTTTCAAGCGCGTTCTCGATGTGCTGCGTCTTCGGATTGAAGGCGCGTCGTCCTTCGGAGCATTCACCTCCACGCATTTGGCGGATGCACGACGGCGTCGCATCGCCGAGAGTCGGTAATGTCGCCTTTCAATCAGACCCATCTATGGCACAAACCCGAATCGTTTCAGGCGAACTGGCCAACGTTGCGCCGTTCCTCGGGGATTTGCGCTCCCGCAAGACGACGGCGCTTCTCAAGGCGCAGCAGCTCGAATTGGTGCGCATCGTGCTTTTGGCGGGTTCGAGCATGCCGGAGCATCAGGTACATGGGGAGATCACATTCCTCTGCATCGAAGGTGCCATCGCGTTCGGCCTGGGGTCGGACGAACTCCTTTTGCGGAGCGGCGACCTGCTTCATCTCAAAGCCGGCGAGCGGCATTCGCTGACGGCATTCGAGGATTCGT
>JAQGMP010000628.1 GCA_028292285.1 Variovorax sp.
TGCCACGCGAAAGATTCAGCGGAACGATCGCGTTTTCGCCCAGCCCGCCGCCTTGCATGAAGAGGATGTGGAAGTTGGCGGGCACCGCCAGCAGCGTGCGGAAATCCGCCTCCGCCTGTGCGGCAATCACGCCGAACTCCTTGCCGCGGTGGCTCATCTCCATCACGCCCATGCCGCTGCCGCGCCAATCCAGCATTTCTTCAGCGGCTCGCTGAAGCACCGACTCCGGCATCGCGGCCGGACCGGCGGAAAAGTTATATGGACGCATCGACACCGCCAAATTTGCTGGGAGACGACTTCAAGATCACGCTCGGGTTACTTCTTGGCAGGCGCTTTGGATGGCGCGGGGCGGGCAGCCGATGGCGCTGCACCTGCACCTGCTTGCGGCGTCGTCGGCGCGCCCAGTGCCTTGGCGACGTTCTCGTCGAGCGTCCTCATCTTGGGCTCGATGGTCGAGCGCGTTTCGGTGACCAGCTTTTCGGTCAGCGCGGTCTGCATCTTCGGATTGAGCTCCTGGTACTTCTTGCTCAGCGGCGAACTGATCCAGCTGACCAACTGCTTCAACTCGTCGGCCGTGAAGCTTTGGTCCATGAGAGGGCCGAGCGCATCAGGCGCGAGCGCGAGCGCCTTGTCGCGCACGATTGGGTACGACTCGTCGAAGTACTTCTTGAGTTCGGCATCGGCAGCCTTGGCGGCGGCTTCGCGCTTGTCGGCAGGCACTTGCGTTTGCAGATAGGCGGAGCCGGCCTGTGCGATCGGGGCGCTCGACTGTTCGACCAGGCCGCGCGCCAGCGATTCGATGCCGGGGCGTTGCAGATCGATGAACTGCTTGATGAGCGGTGCCTTGTCCTGGGCCATGGCCATGGAACTGGCGGCCAACGCCGTGGTCAGCAGCGCGAGTTTGAATTTATTCACTGGGATTCTCCGTTGAAGATGAGGAAGTGTCGTCGGCGCCTGGCTCAAGTTCGCCCACGGCATCGTTTTCGACGATGCGTTGAAGACCGCTGAGTTTGGCGCCTTCATCGAGACCGATCAGCGTAACGCCTTGCGTCGCACGACCGAGTTCGCGAATTTCGGCGACACGGGTACGAACCAGCACGCCCTTGTCGGTAATGAGCATGATTTCGTCGTCCGCGTGCACCAGAGTAGCGGCGACCACCTTGCCGTTGCGCTCACTCTGTTGAATCGCGATCATGCCTTTGGTTCCGCGGCCATGCCGGGTGTATTCGGTAATGCTTGTGCGCTTTCCGTAACCATTCGCTGTGGCGGTCAGCACGCTTTGCTGCTCGTCTTCAGCGACGAGCATGGCGATCACGCCCTGGCCGTCTTCGAGCGTCATGCCGCGGACACCGCGTGCGTTGCGGCCCATCGGTCGCACGTCGTTTTCGTCGAAGCGAACCGCCTTGCCGCCGTCGGAGAACAGCATGACATCGTGCTTGCCGTCCGTCAGTGCGGCACCCACCAGATAGTCGCCCGGATCGAGGTCGACGGCGATGATACCGGCCTTGCGCGGATTGTTGAACTCGTCGAGCGCCGTCTTCTTGACCGTGCCCATCGAAGTCGCCATGAACACATATTGATCGGCAGGGAAGATGCGCTTTTCGCCCGTCAACGCCAAAACGACGTTGATTTTTTCGCCTTCTTGCAGCGGGAACATGTTGACGATCGGACGGCCGCGCGAACCGCGCGAACCTGCCGGCACTTCCCAGACCTTGAGCCAATAGAGCCGGCCGCGGTTCGAAAAGCACAGGATGTAGTCGTGTGTGTTGGCGATAAAGAGCTGGTCGATCCAGTCGTCTTCCTTGGTCGCTGTGGCCTGCTTGCCGCGGCCGCCACGCTTTTGAGCGCGGTACTCGCCGAGCGGCTGGCTCTTGATATAGCCGCTGTGCGACAGCGTCACCACCATGTCGGTCGGCGTGATCAGGTCTTCGGTCGACAGGTCGAACGCGCTGTGCTCGATCTGGCTGCGGCGTGCGCCGAGCTTGGTCTGGCCGAACTCCTGTTTGATGGTCGCCAGTTCGTCGCCGATGATGGTCGACACGCGTTCCGGCCGTGACAGGATGTCGAGCAAGTCATCGATCTCGGACATGACCTCTTTGTATTCAGAGACGATCTTGTCCTGCTCCAGGCCCGTCAGGCGCTGAAGGCGCATTTGCAGGATTTCCTGCGCCTGCGTTTCAGACAGCCGGTACAGGCCGTCGCCGCCCATGCCGAACTCGGCTTCCAGCCCGTCTGGCCGGTAGTCGTCCGCATTGATCACGCCGCCGTCGGCGCGCGTGCGGGTGAGCATCTCGCGCACGAGCTTGCTGTCCCACGGACGCGCCATCAACTCCGACTTGGCCACCGGCGGCGTCGGTGCGTTGCGGATGATCGCAATGAACTCGTCGATGTTGGCGAGCGCGACCGCCAGGCCTTCCAGCACATGGCCGCGCTCGCGCGCCTTGCGCAGCGTGTAGACCGTGCGGCGCGTGACGACTTCGCGGCGGTGCGTCAGGAAGACTTCGATCAGGTCTTTCAAGCTGCAGAGCTTGGGCTGGCCGTCGATCAGCGCGACCATGTTGATGCCGAAGGTGTCCTGCAGCTGGGTCTGCTTGTAGAGGTTGTTCAGCACGACCTCGGGCACCTCTCCGCGCTTGAGTTCGATCACCAGGCGCATGCCCGACTTGTCGGACTCGTCCTGGATGTGGCTGATGCCTTCGATCTTCTTCTCGTGAACCAGCTCGGCCATGCGCTCCTGAAGCGTCTTCTTGTTGACCTGGTAGGGCAGCTCGTCGACGATGATCGACTGGCGTTGGCCGCGGTCGATGTCTTCGAAATGGCAGCGCGCGCGCATCACGACCTTGCCGCGTCCGGTACGGTAGCCATCCTTGATGCCGTTGATGCCGTAAATGATCCCGGCAGTCGGGAAGTCGGGGCCCGGAATGATTTCCATCAGCTCGTCGATGGTGGCCGTCGGGTTGCGCAGCAAATGCAGACAGGCATCGACCACTTCGTTCAGGTTATGCGGTGGAATGTTGGTGGCCATGCCCACTGCAATTCCGCCCGCGCCATTCACCAGCAGATTCGGCAACTTGCTCGGCAAAACGGCGGGCTCTCTTTCAGAGCCGTCGTAATTGTCCTGAAAATCGATCGTTTCCTTGTCGATATCGCCAAGCATTTCATGCGCGATCTTGGACAGGCGGATTTCCGTATAGCGCATGGCGGCAGCCTGGTCGCCGTCCACTGATCCGAAATTGCCTTGGCCATCGACCAGCATGTGCCGCATCGAGAAGTTCTGGGCTAGTCGCACGATCGTGTCGTAGACCGACTGGTCGCCGTGCGGGTGGTACTTGCCGATGACGTCGCCGACGATACGGGCCGACTTCTTGTATGGCCGGTTCCAGTCGTTGTTGAGTTCGTGCATCGCGAACAGCACGCGCCGATGCACCGGTTTGAGGCCATCGCGTGCATCGGGAAGTGCACGGCCCACGATCACGCTCATCGCGTAATCCAGGTAGCTGCGGCGCATCTCCTCTTCGAGACTAATAGGTAAGGTTTCTTTGGCGAACGAGGTCATGGGTGGCACGCAGACAGCAAGGAGGCGAAATTTTACGC
>JAQGMP010000651.1 GCA_028292285.1 Variovorax sp.
ACGTGCGAGAAGAACAGCGACCCAGCGCCCACGGCCAGCACCACGAGCGACAGGTGATTCGGTGAAAGACCTGCGGCCAGCGGCGCGACGATGCCGGCGGCCGTCACCGTCGCCACCGTCGCCGAGCCGGTGGCGAGCCGGATCAACACCGCGACGATCCAGCCGAGCACCAGCGTCGACAGCCCCGCGGCGAGCGCGATCTTGGCGATGGCGATGCCGGTGCCGCCGTCGACCAGCGCCTGCTTGAAGCCGCCGCCCGCGCCAACGATGAGCATGACGCCGACGACAGGCAACAGGCTGGCGCCGATCTTCTTCGCCAGCACCGTGGTCGAGAAGCCGACCGACGTGCCGAAGGTGACCATCGCCAGCAGCACGGCGATGAGCAATGCGAACACCGGGTCGCCGATGAAGTCGAGCGCGGGCCGCAGCGGGGCCGCCTTGTCCATCCAGATGTCGGCGCCGGCTTTGATGAGCATCAGCACCAGCGGGGACAGGAGGGTGATCAGGGTCCACGCGAAGGTCGGGCTGTGCGTCGGCTTCGGGTCTTCGTCCTTGGCAGCGTTGCCCGACGTGCTCGCGGATGCGCCGGCGGACGACACCGCGAGTCCGGCACCGGCCGCGCCGATCGGCACCATGCGCGCCGCGAGCAGGCCGAACAGCGGCCCGGCCACGGCGACGGTCGGAATGGCGATGAGCAAACCCAGCGCCAAAGTCACGCCGACATTGGCATGAAGAATCGCGATGGCGGCGAGCGGACCGGGGTGCGGCGGGATGAAGCCGTGCAACACCGACAGCCCGGCCAGCGCCGGGATGCCGAGCCGCATGGCCGGGCCTTTGGAGTGGTGCACCGCGAGCATGACCACCGGGATCAGCAGCACCAGCCCGATCTCGAAGAACATCGGAATGCCGATGATGCTGGCGACCAGCGCCATCTTCCATGGCAGCGTCGCCGGTCGGCCGCGCAGCAGCGTGTCGACCACTTTTTCGGCGCCGCCGGAATCCGCCAGCAGCTTGCCGAGCATGGCGCCGAGCGCGATCAGCACGCCGACATAGCCGAGCACGCCGCCAACGCCGGCTTCGTAGGAGGCGGTGACCTTGTCCAGCGGCAGGCCCGAGCCGACGCCGACGAAGAGGGCGCCGATGGTCAGCGCCAGGAACGCGTGCATCTTCAGCCACACGATGAGCAGGATCAGGATGCCGATGCCGACAGCGGCGACGATCAATACCTGCGTGTCGTGCGCGTTCAGCGGCTGGTGCATCAGGTCGGTCGGGTTCATTTCGCTTCCTTCAGGCCGAGCATGGCAATGATGGTTTCGGCAATTTCAGAGGGCGCCGGGCCGACGTCGACGCGGATGGCGGGCTCGTCAGCGCCGGGCTCCTGCAGGTCGGCGAACTGGCTGTCGAGCAGCTTGGTCGGCATGAAATGGCCGTGCCGTACAGCGAGCCGCGCGGCGATGGTTTCATACGAGCCGTGCAGGTAGACGAACACCACGCCGGAGCCGCGCCGGTCGATGGTGTCGCGATACGAATGCTTGAGCGCCGAACAGGTGATCAGGCCGCTGCCGCCCGCATCGAGCCGTTGCCCGACCCAGTCGGCGACCTTCTCCAGCCATGGCGCGCGGTCGTTGTCGTCGAGCGGATGGCCCGCCTTCATTTTCTCGATGTTGGCGGGCGGATGCAGCGCATCGCCTTCTTCGAAAGGCCAGCCCAGGCGGCCGGCGAGGAGGGCGGCGACGGTCGTCTTGCCGCAGCCTGAAACGCCCATGACCACCAGCACCACCGGCTGGGCGATCGGAGGCGATATGGGAAGGGGAATGGGAACGGAAATGGGCGGTCTGTCTCTGGTGCTCGTTGGTGTTGTCATGGTTGTCATGGTTCTCTCACTTGCGTCAGGCCTTGAACATAGCACCCGGCGCCGCGTCCATGAAGCGGGCCGGTCAAGCGTGCCCATAAAACGTGCCGGAGAAGTGCGCGAAACTCGGGGGATGCCGGTCAGCCCGCTTCGTCGCCCCGCCAAAGGTCTCACGATCAACGGACGGTTGTTCCTGCTCGTGCTCGCCATCGCGATTCCGTTCTCGATCTTCCTGGCCGTTTCCGCGGTGCTCCAGGCAAGGCAGGAACGCGCTCACCTCCGTCAGGAGATGCTGGACCTCGCGCGTCTGACATCGGCCCGGCTGGACGACCACATCGGCGACATCGGCCAGTTTCTCGGCGTGCTCGCGGAGGTGGTCACGCCGACCCCCGAAGGCGCGGCCGCCAACGATGTGCTGTTGAGGGGCCTCGCGTCGCGCAGGCCCGCGCAGATCAACAACTTGGCGGTGTGGAACGCGGGGGGCGAATTGGCGGGCTCGACCGAGCAGCCAGCGCGCCTGAGCGGGTTGAACGTGGCGCAGCGGTCGTTCTTCAAGCAAGCCCTGGCCGGCGCCGATCTGCCCGTGGAGGCGCCGGTCGTTGCCGCATCCAACGGCGAACGGGTCGCCGTCTTCGCCACCGCGGTGCGGCGGCGGGGCCGGGTCGTCGGCGTCGTGACCGCCACGGCGCGCTTGCGATTGCTGCAGTCGCTGGTGATGCCGGTCAGCGGCTTGCCGCCCGGTGCCGTCGTCACCGTGCTGGACCGCAACGGGGTCGTGCTGGCGAGGTCGCTCGACCCGGACCGCTGGATCGGCAAAGTCCTGGGCGCAGCGCTCGTCGCGAGCGGCGTGACGGACGGTGTGCGCGATGGACCGAACGTCGACGGCGTGTCGCGCATCGGCGGCTTCACGGCGTCGCGGCGCGTGCCCTGGTTCGTCTACGTCGGCGTGCCGGACGATGTGGCGCTGGCGCCGATGAAGCGGCATCTGGCAGAGAGCTTCATGGCGGGCTTGTGCATGCTTTTGCTCGGGCTGGCCGCTGCGGCATTGGCGGGGCGTCGCATCTCGTTGCCGCTGCGCCAGTTGAGCGGTGACGCGGCGCTGCTCGAACAGGGCCGCTTCGCACATCGAAGCACCGTGTCGGAGGGCGGCGAAATCGGCCAGCTGGCCGGTGCGCTCAACCGCATGTCGGATTCGCTGCAGGAACGCGCCGCCTCGCTGGAGGCGAGCCGGTTCCAGCTGCGTCAGATCACCGACAACCTGCCCGCGATGATCTCGTACCTCGACACGCAGCAGCGCTTTCTGTTTGCCAACAACGTCTTCCGGGAGTGGCTGGGCGTCGATGTCGACGCGCTCATCGGCAAGAGCCTTACCGAGTTCTACGGCGAGGCGGAATACGCCACCTTCCGGCACGAGGTCGAAGCCTGCCTCGGTGGCCTCCGCGTGGTGTACGAGCGCGAGATCCAGACGCTGATCGGCCCGCGCCGCGCCGAAGTGACGTTGATTCCCCATCGGGACGCCGACAACGCCGTGGTCGGCCTGTTCTCGCTCACGCTCGACGTGACCGCCAGCCGCGAGGCCGTCGCCTTGCGGGCGCGCAGCGAAGAGCGGCTGAGCCTGGCGCTGGAAGGATCGGGATCGGCGCTGTTCGACCTCGATGTGAAGCACGGCGTCATCTATCAAAGCGCACAGGCCGCGGCGCTGCGCGGCGAGGCGGCGCAGGAAGAGACGAGCAGCCTGGCCGTTTACCTGGACCGTGTGCATCCGGACGACCGCGAGCGGCTCGTCCACGGTTTCGAGGCCGCCCTCAAGGGCCGCACGCCGACCCTCGACATCGAGTTCCGCATGGCGACCCACGAGCATGCGTGGATCTGGATTCGTGGCCTGGGGCGCGTGGTCGAGCGCGATGCGCAAGGCATGGCGGTGCGGCTGGCCGGCACGGGCGCCGACATCACGCCACGCAAGGCCGCCGAGGAGCGGCTTCGCTATCTGGCCGAGAACGATGCGCTGACCGGTTTGCCCAATCGCGCCCTGTTCGACGAGCGCCTGAAGGAGATGCTGATGCCGCGCGCCGGGCCGCAGCGCACGGCGGCGCTGATGTTCCTGGACGTGGACCACTTCAAGCGCGTGAACGACACCTTCGGCCATGAGGCGGGCGACAAGTTGCTGGTGGCTTTTGCCGCCATCCTGAAGGACTGCGTGCGGCCGGGCGACACCGTCGCGCGACTCGCGGGCGACGAGTTCACGATCATCCTGAACGACATCTCGGGCGTGCCGGAGGCGGCGGGTGTTGCGCAACGCATCGTCGAAAGGGTTCGAACGCTGCGCGGTTTCAGCGATGCGCAGGCGACGGTTTCGACCAGCATCGGCATCGCTTTTCGCGGGCCCGACGACCATGATGCCGCGGTCTTGCTGCGACGCGCCGACGCGGCGCTGTACCAGGCGAAGCGCAATGGCCGGAACAGCTTCGTCTGCGATGTGACTGACACGACCGACGCGGCGGATGTGCGTGGCGGGGTCAGCTGACGGTCATGCGGAGGCCGGACAATGGGTGAACAACGAGGCGCAATCCCATCATGTCCGGTACCAAAATTCTCATCACGCTGGCGGTCTGCGTACTGATCGCCATGGTCGTGTTCGCGGTGCGTGAGAACCGCTCGAACGGCAAGAACGGCCAATAACCGCGCAGTGGCCGGGCCGAAGCGCGAGCTCCGACGGCCGGCCCGTACCGCTCCCGCGCTCCCGCGCTTCAGGGCGGTGCTTCAGCGCTTCGGAAAAAACCGGTTCCCCGGCCGCGGCAGCCCGAGGTTTTCGCGCAGCGTCGTGCCTTCGTATTCGCGCCGGAAGATGCCGCGCCGCTGCAGCTCCGGCACCACCTTGTCGACGAACGCATCGAGGCCGCCGGGCAGCCACGGGAACATGATTTTGAAGCCGTCGCAGCCTTCGGTTTCCAGCCACTGCTGCATCTCGTCGGCGATGGTGCTCGCGGTGCCGACGAAGGCCAGTCCGCCGTAGCCGCCCATGCGCTGGGCGAGCTGCCGCACGGTAAAGTTTTCGCGCCGCGCCAGTGCGATCACGCGCTCGCGGCTGCTTTTGCCGTCGTTGGTTTCGGGCACGTCGGGCAATGGCTTGTCGGGGTCGAAGCTGGACGCGTCGTGGCCCAGCGCGATGGAGAGCGAGGCGATCGCGCTTTCGTAGTGCACCAGACTGTCGAGCCGGGCGCGGATGGCGCGCGCCTCTTCCATGGTGTCGCCGACCACCACGAAGGCGGCGGGCAATATCTTCAGATGGTCGCGCTCGCGGCCGAGCGCGGCCAGGCGGCCCTTCACGTCGGCATAGAAGCGCTGTCCTTCGGCCAGGGTGCCATGCGCGGCAAAAATCACTTCGGCGGTTTCGGCCGCGAGCTGCCGCCCCGGCTCCGACGCGCCGGCTTGCACGATGACGGGCCAGCCCTGGACCGGCCGCGCGATGTGCAGCGGGCCTTTCACCGACAGGTAAGTGCCTTTGTGGTCGAGCGTGTGCAGCTTCGCGGGGTCGAAGTAGAGGCCGCTCTCCGCGTCGCGGATGAAGGCATCGTCGGCCCAGCTGTCCCACAGCCCGGTGACCACGTCGTAGAACTCGCGGGCTCGCGCATAGCGCTCGTCGTGTGCCATGTGATCTTCGCGGCCGAAATTGAGCGCGGCGTCGGGGTTGGATGTGGTCACGATGTTCCAGCCAGCGCGCCCGTGGCTCAAATGGTCGAGCGATGCGAAGCGCCGTGCGATATGAAAAGGCTCGTCGAAGGTGGTGGATGCGGTCGCAACCAGCCCGATGTGCTCGGTTGCCTGGCTCAGCGCCGAAAGCAGCGTGAAGGGCTCGAACGAGCTGACCGTGTGGCTGCGCTTGAGCGCTTCCATCGGCATGTTGAGCACGGCCAGATGGTCGGCCATGAAGAAGGCGTCGAAGCGCGCGCGTTCGAGCGTTTGCGCAAAGCGCTTCAGGTGATCGAAGTTGAAGTTGGCATCGGGGAAGGCCCCCGGATAGCGCCATGCGCCGGTATGGATGCTGACGGGGCGCATGAAAGCGCCGAGCTTGAGTTGGCGGGGCGAAGCTGCAGAAGTTTCAGAGGACATGGACGGACTTGTACGCCGTTTCGGCCCGGCCTGCTTTGCAGCAGGATCGCGTCCTCGCCTATGGCCGACGGCCTATATGGCGAAGGCGGCGCACAGGCGTGTCAGCAGAATGCCGACGTCGGCACTGTCACTTTGGCCGATGGGCCAATGAGTCATAAAGTAGTACATCTTGGGTCTGAAAGAACGGACCTGATGGAAGACAACGATTCATTGCTGCAACAACTGCGCGACGACCTGGCCGGCCGGCGCCGTGCGACGGCCGCCATTCGCGCAAAAATCATCGAGGCGCTGGGCGACAAGCTCTGCGGCAGCGGTACCGGACCCGAGGGCGAAGACCTCGCCGCGTTCGCTACCGCACAAAGGCAGGAAAAGGTGTCGACGGCGCGGTTGCGCGGCTACTTCGCCGATCTGGCCGACCGCGTGATACAGAAAGTGCGCGACCGGTCGTCGTGATCTGCGCGCCGCACAGCGAGCTCGTGGCGATAGCGTGGAGACGACGTCGCACCTGCCTTGCAGCTGACCCGGCGCAGATGAATTGTTTCGATTGAGCCGTCCCCGTTTTCGGGCTGGAGGTGGTCATACTCGCCCCCGTCCCCACGAATCAGCGGGCGGAGGAATTTCATGTCAGGTGACGGTTTTCACGCGCACGGCCCACACGACCACGTGCTCGAACATCCCGCTGGCGACCACGGCCATGTTCAAGGCCACGGGCAGGACGAGACGCCATCCCATCCGGGTCGCCGCTCCATGACCGACCAGATCGCGGTGTGCACTGCCGTGATCGCCACGGTCGGTGCCATCTTTTCATACATGGGTGGCTTGACGCAGGCCAACGCGGGTCTCTACAAGAACAACGCCGGCATCAAGAAAACCGAAGCGTCCAATCAATGGAATTACTACCAGTCGAAAAGCACGAAGCAGTCGCTGGCGGAGTTCGCGCGCGACACCGCGGCTGACGACCGCAAGTCCGCATGGCAAGACAAGGCCGTGCGCTACGAGCGCGAAAAAGCAGAGATCCAGCTCGTGGCACAGAAGCTCGAAGCCGATGCGACCGATTGGGACCATCAGTCCGAAGCGCAGATGCACCAGCACCATCGATGGGCCCAGGCGACCACCGCGCTGCAGGTCGCCATCGCGCTGGCGGCGATGGCCTTGCTGACGCGCAAGAAGTGGCTCGAGTGGGGCATGTTCGGCGTGGCCGGCATTGGCCTCGCGGTCGGCGCTCTCGCGTCTTTGCACATCTAGGGTTGGACGGTGCATTTCTTGCAGGACACTGCCCTTGGAGAACATATGACGAAATCCGCCGCCCCTGTCGGCACTGCCGCGCGGGCACAGAAGCCACACACGCCGCACCGGACGCTCGCCGCCTTGCTCGCGGTCTCGCTCGGCGCCCTGTTGCTCGGCGGCTGCGCCGTCGGCCCCGACTTCACTTCGCCCGACGCGCCCCCCGCGACGAGCGAAGGCCGGTACACGCCCACGCCGGTGGTGCCGCAAACGGTGTCTGCGCCCGGCCCGGCCGGCGCGG
>JAQGMP010000653.1 GCA_028292285.1 Variovorax sp.
AGCAAGCCGAGAACAAGGTTTTGCAGGCTGTCGTCGTCGCTGCTGGATGCCATGGGTCTGTCTCCATAGGAAAGGGGTCGGTAAATAATGGTGCGGTGAACCATGACCCCGAAATTGTAGAGGGCAAGCCCGGCCCGCCCGCATCACCCGGATCGGACCCGTTGCCCAGGCCGCTGCGGGACCCGAAGCCGATGCTCGATCGCGTGATCCACGAGTGGGGCGGGCACGAGGATTTCTGGGTGTACGGCTATGGCTCGCTGATCTGGCGGCCCGACTTCGACTTTGCCGAAAGGCGCCCGGCGCGCGTGCACGGCTGGCACCGCGCGCTCAAGATGTGGAGCCGCGTGAACCGTGGCACGCCACAAAACCCCGGCCTGGTATTCGGCCTGCTGTCGGGCGGCAGCTGCCGCGGGATGGTGTTT
Organism: Variovorax sp.; assembly: GCA_028292285.1. GTDB lineage: Bacteria > Pseudomonadota > Gammaproteobacteria > Burkholderiales > Burkholderiaceae_C > Variovorax. The sequence goes on from JAQGMP010000653.1 coordinate 423, forward strand.
CGCATTCCGCAGGCGGAGGCGCTCGAAACGCTGGGCCGCCTCTGGCTGCGCGAGATGCCGACCGGCGTCTATGACCCGCGCTGGCTCGACTGCGTGACGCCCGGTGGCACGGTGCGTGCACTGGCCTTCACGCTGTCGCGCCGCAGCCCCAACTTCACCGGAGAACTGAGCGATGCGCGTTATCGCGAAATCTTTTCCAGCGCGGTCGGTCGCTACGGCAGCTCGCTCGACTATGCGCAGCAAACCTTGCAGGAGCTGCAGCGCCACGCGATCCACGACGCAGCGCTGGTTCGCCTGATCAGACTGGCCGCCGACGAGTTGGCGGCCGGCGCCGATGGCGATGCCGCGGCGATGCGGCTATACAACGATTTGCCTTCCGACTTTGCTTCCGACTTAACTTCCAACTTCCCTTCCGATTCCGACCAGGAGCCTTCATGAACTTTCGCTTCGCTTTCGTTCCGTCCTCACTCCGATCCGGCGCCGCGGCGTCGCTTTCGCTTTGCGCGGCCGTCTTGCTCACCGCGTGCGGCAGCCTGGGTGGCGGCCGGCCCGGCGCGGTCGCCAATCTGGCGCCGACGGCAGCCATTACGCCCAATCCGACGATGGGCACGGTGGTGTTCAACGCCCTCGAGCACGGCGTGCGCATCAAGGGCGAGGTGCGCGGCCTCGCCCCCGGCAGCGAGCACGGTTTCCATGTCCACGAAAAGGGCGACTGCGGCAACAACGGCGACGCATCGGGCGGCCACTTCAATCCGACCGGCGTGACCCACGGCAAGTTCGGCGCCCCCGGCAGCCACGCCGGCGAACTGCCGAGCCTGGTGGCCGACGCTGCCGGCGTCGCCCGCTTCGCCGTCGACGACCACTCGCTTTCGCTGACCGAAGGCGCCGACAACAACGTGGTCGGCCGCGCGCTGGTGGTGCATCGCGACCGCGACGACTTCACCACCCAGCCGTCGGGCAACTCGGGGCCGCGCATCGCCTGCGCGGTCATCACGCGCAGCTAGCCTTCAGAGGCAGAGACGAGAACAGGGACTGCGGCCCGGGCCCCGTCACGGCCGCGCGACGGCGCGGCGTGCGAGCAACAACCGCTCGGCTTCGGCCAGCGCGTCCGGCGTATCGACGTCGGTGACGATGCCGATGTCGTCGACGCCGACATCGGCCACCGCATCGGCCGCGCGCAGTGCCCGCAGTACGGGCGCCGCGCCCAGATTGCCTTCGAGCGCCGCGAGCTGTGCGTAGCAGGCGGCCGCGAACCCGACTGGATGGCCGCGCTGGCCTTGAAAGCCCGGCTGCGCGGCCTGCACAGCTTGCCCGGTATGCGAGACGCCGGCCAGCGCAGCGGCCACCGCACGCAGCGTCGCCGGCTGCACCAGCGGCAGGTCGCCCGGCAAGATGAGCCAGCCGGCGGCATCGGGGGTCGCGCGCACCGCCGCTGCGATCGAATCGCCCATGCCCGGATGGCCGGCGTCTTCGAGATGCCAGGGCAGCCCGCTGGCGCGAACCGCGTCGAGCGTGTGCGCCAGCACGGCCTGCTCGGCCAGCGCGGCGTGCAGCTTCGAGCCGCTGCCGCCGGCGGCACGAAAGCGCTCGCCGCGGCCGGAGGCCAGCACGATCACGGTCGGGAGATCAGGAAGGTGGGCCGTTGTGAAAGTCATCGTTCGCAAGTATCCGTGCCCGCAGTATCAGCGTGCAGAGATCGGTGGGCATACCTCGCTTGGGCAACAATGCCGTCATGACCTCGCCTCAAGACAACCTCGCGTCGCTGCGAAAAAGCTACGAGCGCGCCGAACTCGACGAAACCCACAGCGCCGAAGAACCGCTGATGCAGTTCGAACGCTGGCTCGCCGAAGCGATCGATTCGAAGGTGCCCGAACCGAACGCGATGACGCTGGCCACCGTCGGCGGCGACCTGCGGCCCTCCACCCGCATCGTGCTCATCAAGGGCTACGACGCACGCGGCATCGTCTGGTACACCAACTACCAGAGCCGCAAGGGCCACGAGATTGCCGGCAACCCCTACGCGGCGCTGCAGTTTCATTGGGTCGAGCTGGAGCGGGTCGTGCGCATCGAGGGCACGGTCGAAAAAGTGAGTGCCGAAGAGAGCGATGCCTACTTCAACAGCCGGCCGCTCGACTCGCGGCTCGGCGCCTGGGCCAGCCCGCAGAGCGAGGTGATCAGCGGCCGCGACGTGCTGATCAAGAACGTCGCGCTCGCCGCTGCCAGACACCTGCTCTCGCCGCCACGCCCGCCGCAGTGGGGCGGCTACCGGCTGGTGCCCGAGCAATGGGAGTTCTGGCAGGGCCGCCGCAGCCGGCTGCACGACCGGCTGCGCTACCGGCGCCAGTCGGACACATGGGTGCGCGAACGGCTCGCGCCCTGAAGGCCGCAGCCGAACCTGAAGCCGAACCTACAGCCGAACTCAAAGCCGATCGGCCAATGCCATGGCCAGCGACAGCGTGACCAGCGCGAGGCCGGTCGACACCACCA
>JAQGMP010000669.1 GCA_028292285.1 Variovorax sp.
TTCTTGGCGCTGGCCCATGAGCGTTCGCAGCGCGGCGTGAGTTGCTGGCTGGCCGGGCGCTGCCGCCTGAGCAACGCTTATCTCTACGACGCCGAGATCATTCCGCGCGTGAAGATCGCCGTGCACGACACGGCGCGCCATGAAAACACCAGTGTCTGGGCGTTGGGCCAGCGGCGCCGCGTCTGGCTGCGCGGCTGCGTGCAGAGTCTGGCGCAGTCGAAAGACATCGAAGCCATCGTGCGGCACCTCGACGATGTCGAAGACGTGCAGAACGAAATGATGATCGGCGTGCACGGCAAACCGCCGTACCGCGTGCACGCGCCATGATGGGTGCCGTGGCGAGGGCGGTGTCGATTGCGCGCCCTCCGAAGTGCGCCAGAATCCCCCGCATGAACCGCCTCGCACTCCTCACCATTGTCCTGACGATCGCCGGCTGCGGCACGCCGCCCAACGAGGTCGTGCCGCTTCGTGACGGCACCTTCCGCGCGCGCATGTACGACCAGGCCATCGTGTACTGCCAGAAAGATGGCCTGACAGCGAGCATGCTTGGAAAAGCGCCGGCAGAAAGCGGCGTTTTGTTCAGCTGCAAGTAGGGCCGCCGCAGCTCGCGGCTGCGGCTTTGGCTGCGGCCCTCCCGGCTCCCGCAACGTTTGCTCAGCGCTCGAAATCCTCCCGCTGGTCTTCTGCGCGCTCGACAGCGTAACGAGGTCACGGCCACCGCACGTGGCCATGACGAACGCGCTCAGGCGCACGTCGACGTGCTGCACCCGCTGCGCGAGGCCTGCGTGGCGCGTTCATCAGATGCAGCACTGCATCGATGGTCGCGTGGTTGCCGTGGCACGAAGCATGCGGCTTGATGGAGCAGCGCATCAGTTTCCAGACCGTGCCGCAATCGGCCAGCAAAGCTTCTGGCTACTTCGATTCAGAAGCGAAGGCGTTGAAGAAGCCACCCCACACATCGTCGAAAGCGCGGTGCCGAGCCGGAGATTTATTGCCCGCAGCGCGGACTGGCCCGCGTTCGAGGAAAGGCCATCGCCCTACAGGGCCGGCGACGTGGCGGGCTTACCGTCACGGGGTGTACATCCCCATGCAACGACTTTCTTCCATGCTGCGCTCCGGCTGCGTGCCGGGCGTTCCGCTTTTTATCCTCTCTGTTGCGGCGGCGTTGCCGGCTACGGCGCAGCCGGCACCTGCGCTGTCATGCGAGCAGGCCACGCGCAATTACCAGGCGGTCAACGGCGCGCCGGTTCGCGAGCCGCGCACCGTCGAGCTCGCGTGGCGCGACGTGCAGCGTGTGTGCGGCGCCGCGTCGAGCGCGGAGCCTGCGCCGCAGCAGTATGTGGGGCCGGCCTCGACCGACCCGCGGCCGGTCGCGCCGACCGGATCGAACTTTTCCCAGCAACGGAGCCCCCTCAAATGAACATCCCCAAAGTGCCTTCCGAGGACGATCCGGCGCAACTGCCGGTGCAGCCCGAATTCCCGACGGACGAAGATCCGACGAATCCCCATTCGGACGAGGGCGAGCCCGGCGCCGACGAAAACGCAGCGGGCTTCGTCAAGAAGAAGCTCTGAATCCGAGCTTCTTGTCGAACGGCGGCTGCGGTACGTCGCACGGCGACTCGGGACGCGCTCTTGAACTCGTGCGCCCGAGGCTCTACATTCCGGGCATGTACGAATCCAAAAGCAAGTCGGCATGAGATTCCTTACTGACACAGACGACGAGGTGTTCGACCTGCTGATCGGCTACGCCGGCAGCAGCGAGATCGTGTCCGAAGTCATGGCGCGGCCGGGGCGCGACAGCGTTCGGCTGCCGCAGGTCATCAAGGAAATCGACGAGTTGCTGGCCGCCCGGAAGATCCAGGCCGGCCAGGCCAGCCAGTCCGCGTTGCGCTCGCGGGCGCTGGAAGTGCCGCACACGCTGGCGGGTGCGGGCACTGCCGCGGCTGGTGCAATGGCGGTTTCACCCATCTAGCCGCCCGGCTTCTACTCATGTCTCTCGCCTGGGCAACCGTCGTGGTTGTCGTGCTTCTGTTGCCCGGCTTCGCCTTTTTCTTCGGGTTCTACCTGCCTGACCAGGTGACGCGCGAGGCGACACCGATCAGCCCGCTGGGGCAGCTCGCGATCGTCGTCGGCGTGGCTTTTCTGGTTCATGCCGGCTGGTACGTGGCCATCAACGGCTGGCTCTGCCGGTCGGAGATCCTCGGCGCCCGCTGCGTCGCGCTCGACGAGTTCATTCCGCTGCTGCGCATCGACAGCTTGCCGGCACCGCCGCGGCTGAGCGACACGCCGCAGACGCTGTCGGCCATCCGCGGAACGCTTGCCGCCAGCAGCAAGATGGTCGACGACAACGCAGTGCAGATTACGGCGTACTTCTTCATCGTGACCGTCACCGGCGTGCTGCTCGGGCTGGCCGCGGGCATGCTCATGCAGCTGCGCGTGATGCGGCGCTTCGCACGCCATCGCTGGATGTATTCGCTCAACGAGGGGCGCCGCCATGCCGGCGGCTCGAAGAAAGCGAAACGGGTCCGGGCCAACGTGTTGACCAAGTCCAGCGACACGAGCGGCGCCGTGCTGATCTACACCGGCGTGGTCGAAGACTTTTTCGTCAAGACCGACGGAACGATCAGCCAGCTGGTGCTTCGGTATCCCAAGAAGGGGCACATCAGGATCGGCGAGGCGGGTTCGATGGAGGCAATCCCCGTGCAGGACATCCCGCCGGCCGAGATGGACGCCGGGTTGAGCTTCCTCTTCTTGACGAGCTCCGACATCGCCAACGTCTTCTTCGTAGCGGAGCCGGTGCTGGAGCACACCGATCAGGAAATGCAGGAATTGCGGCGACTCAAGGAGGCGAAAGACGCCGAGAACGCCGATGCCAGGCGGCCGCGCGATGCAGGGCCGGACGTGGGGCCGGACGAGACTGTGGTGCCCTGAAAACGGTTCGGCGCAACTGTCTTAAGACGTGTCAAATTACGCAGACACCGCCTGCATCGCGGCGCAGAATTCCGTCATGGTTCTCGCGCAATCATCCTTCCGGCATCGACGTATCTGGTGGCTGGCCGTGGCTTTCGGCGTCACCGTCACGGCGTTGGCGAGCGTGCTGGTGGTTGCGGCCTTGCAGACGCCGAACGAAGAAAGCGGGTTGCTGAGCGCGGCCATTTTGTGCGCGCTGCCATGGTCATTGATTCTGTTGACCCTGGATCAAGCCCCCGGCTTTGCCGAACGGGCCGGGTTCTTCGTCGTGGGCGGTGTCTGCCTGAACGTGGCGCTGCTCTGGTTCGTCTGGCTCGGCATTGCCGCCTACCGCCGCCGGCACCAGCGCGAGTCCAAAGGCGTCGGCGCCTGATGGTTTTTCAGTAGCCTCGCGCCGGTTCGTACAATCCGTCGGGCGTTTCGCCCCGCTCGAACTTCGCGATCTGCTCCGCGAAGAAAACAGCGCGCGCACGCCGAGAGGCCATCGCGCCGACGTGCGGCGTGACGAAGATCTTTTCGTGCGACCAGGCCGGGTGGTCCGGCGGCAACGGCTCTTCTTCGAACACGTCGATGAAGGCGCCGCTCAAGTGCGACGCGTCGAGTGCAGCGGCCAGATCGCCGTAGCGCAAATGCGGCCCGCGGCCGACGTGAACCAGCCCCGCGCCTTGGGGCAGTTGAGAGAAGGTTTTGGCGCTCAGGATGCCTTCGGTTTCAGGCGTTGCCGGCAGCAGGCAAACCAGCACATCGCATCGCGCCAAAAAAGCCGGCAGTTCATCGTCGCCCGCGTGGCATTCGATGCCGTCGAGCACCTTGCGGCTGCGCGACCAGCCGATCACCTCGAAGCCCAGGCCCTTCACCATGTTTGCCGTGTGCGCGCCCATCAGG
>JAQGMP010000486.1 GCA_028292285.1 Variovorax sp.
TCGACCTGCCGCTCGGTCAGCACGTTGCGCAAATGGTCGAGCGTGTGCGCTGCTGCCGGCGTGGCGGTGCGCGCCGCCGCCTCGACGGCCGGCACGCCCGCGACGATGCCGGGCGGCAGGGCCGACAGCATCATCGGCGGCACGTAGACGCCGCCGGCCAGCACCAGCCGCACCGCCGACAACATCACCTCGGGCGAGTACGCCTTGGGAATGAAGCCCAGCACGCCGTGCTCCAGTGCCGTGCGCATGATGGCCGGATCTTCGTAGCCCGACAGCACGATCACCGGCACGGCCGGATGGCGCCTGCGCATCTCGTCGATGTGGGCGTGGCCGTCGGCGCCGGGCATGTTGAGGTCGATCACGGCCAGGTCGAGGTCATCCGAAGCACCGGCGAGCAACTCGTCGACGCTCATCGCCAGCACGAACTCGATGCCGGCTTCGAGCTCCGCCAACTTGGACTTGACCGCCTCAATGACGAGCCGGTGGTCGTCGGCGATCAGGATTTTCATGACTTATTCCGCATTTTTGTGGTTAGTCTTGAAGATAGCGGCCTTCGACGTGCGCAGCAAGCGCGTCGCGCCGGGCGGACGGCATAGTCCCCACGGGATATGGTGCAGCGCCGAACGGCTCGAAAGAATCGCCTCAACACCTGAGGGACGAGACATGGGCGACATAGGCATGTGCCACGCATGCAGGCGCAGTTGCAAACCCCCGCTCGTCGTCTTCATCCGCCGCTGACGTGGGCAATCGATGGCGCGCCTGCTCGATCAGTTCTCCGCCGTTTTCTCGTTCGGCCTGGCCGTCGACGCCAGAAACAACGCCGGGGATGCGCTCAACGCAACGCCAACGTCCCGTGCCGCGGCGCAAGCGGAAGCGCGCCGCCTGCTCGCCGATGCGCGCACAGCGGCGGCGGCCGACGGCGCGCCGGCCGCCCAGGTCGAATCCGCTGCCTTCGCGATGGTGGCTTGGCTCGACGAAATCTTCGCCCGCCAGCGCCGCTGGACCGACGCCACGGCGCCGCTGCAGGCGCAGCTCTTCAATTCCAGCAACGCGCACAGCGAGTTCTTTCACCACCTGTCAGGGCTGCAGACGGGCGACGACGCGGTGCGCGAGGTGTACTGGTACGCACTGGCCAATGGCTTTGCCGGCCAGTATTACTTCGAGACCGGCGACGGCGGCGAGCTCGGCAAGCTGAAAGCGCTGCATGGCCGCCAGTTGCCGGTGACGCCCGCGTCGATCGATACGCTGGCGAAAGAACGCGTCACGCCGCAACCTTATTCCCAGCTCAGGACGCCCACGCCGCGCGATCCGGAGCGCCGGGAACGCGCGCTGTTGCGCGCCGTCGCCGCCGGCGCGTTGCTCGTCCCGCTGGTGGCGCTGTTGTGGCTGCTGCTGGCCGGCCCGCGACAGACCTCCGCCACCGCCGAACAACGGCTCGATCAACAACTGCGCAGCTACGCCTGTGCCGACCTGCAAGCCACCTGGGGCGTCACGGGCGCCGTGGGTGCCTTCAGCGCCCTGCACGTCAGCGGCTTCGTGCCGCTGCCCGACGACGTCGCCCGCGTCGAGCGCGAGGTGCGCGCCATGCCCGGCATGTCGTCCGCCACCTTCGATCTGCGCCTGCGCGTCTGGCCGCACTGCGAGGTCGTCGCCATCCTGAAGCCGTACCAGATCCGCAACCGCGAGAAGTCGTTCGACCTCAAGGTGTCGGCACCGTCGGCGCGCGACGGCCGGCTGCGCGAAGGCGATGCGGTGCGCATCGAAGTGACCGCGCCGCACTACGACGGCAGCGTGCAGGTCGACTACTACACGGCCGACGGCGCGGTGCAGCACCTGAGCGGCGCCAGCGGGCCGACGCACTTCATCGCGGGCCAGCACATGGTGTTCGGCAAGGACATGCCATCGAGCTGGCTCGTGAGCCCGCCCTTCGGCACCGTGATGGTCGCCGCGCTGGCCTCGCCCTCCCCGTTCTCCGAAGCACCCGAGCGTCCGCCGTTCGAGCTGGCATCGGCGTACCTGCTTCGGCTGCGCGAGGCGCTCTCCGCCAACAAGGGCGGCGACCGCCTGATCGCCGAGTTCCTGTTTCTGCAGACAGCGGAACGCTGACCCACGCGCCGATGACAAACACCCCGACCGTCACCGTGCTGACCCAGCTCCCTCTGGTGTTCTGGCTGCTGGTGGCCGTCTGCTTCGGCGGCTCGGTGCTGCTGTGGTGGCGCATCGTGGGGCGGCAACGCATCGCACGACGGCGCGGCTTGCACCGGCAGATCGCGCTCTGCGGCCGGGCCGAATCGCCGGCCGAACAGGCCACGCTCGACGGCTTGCGCCAGGCGCCGCGTCAGGCGCGCCTGACGCTCATGCGGTCGGACGGCGGTCGCTCCGCGCTGTACCGCGTACCGTGGCTGCTGTTCCTCGGCGATGCCGCCGCCGACGTGCCGCGCCTGCTCGATGCGGCCAGCGCCTCGGCCGGCGGCGCGGACACCTTTCGGCCGTTCTGGCAATGGCATGCGCTGCCGTCGATGACCGCCATCGGTGTCGATCCGCAGGTCCTGCAATCGGCAGACGTCGCGCCGCCGCGGCGCCTGTGGTGCCAGGCGCTGCTGGCGCTGGCGCACGAGCGGCCCCGCCTCCCGCTCAACGGCATCGTCGTCTGCGTCGGTGCGAGCAGCCTGATGCAAGCGGCGCAAGCAACGGCCAGAGACGTCGGGACGGCAGACGAGTCACCGGCCCATCACTTGCGCCGCCTGATCGACGAAGCCGCCGAGCACCTGCATCTGCGCCTGCCCGTGTACCTCGTCGTCACCGGCCTCGAGCAGCTGACCGGCTACGACACGCTGCGCTCCGCCTTGTCGAAAGAAGTGCTGGCGCAGGTGATCGGCTACCGCTGGTCGGGTGCTGCCGGTGCCGGCGCAGCGGCCAGCGCACGCGCGGACGATCGTGCGACCGTGGCCTTCGTCTCGATCATGGCGCGGCTCGATGCCCTGCGCATGGCGTTGCTGCTGCAGCGCAGCGAGCCGGCGGACCGGCTCGCGATTCATGCGTTCGTCGAACAGGTGCGCGCACTCGAACCCGGGTTGCGGCGCACGGCGAATGTCCTGTTCGGCCGCCTCAAGGACGGGCGGCGCCCGCAGCGCTGGCGCGGGCTGTACCTCACGGGCTCGACGCCTTCGGGTGCCGACGCATCGGGCGCGGCCTTCACGTCGGATTTGTTCGAGCGCTTCTTGCCGGCCGACCAGCCGCTGGCGCGCTTCGATGTTTAGCTTCGACGTCCAGCTTTTACTTTTGGATCACTTCGGATCGATGGTGATCTGCCGCGCGCCGAAGGTCGCCGTCATCACCAGCGGCTTGCCGATTTGCAGCACCTTGACTTCGCGCCAGCGCGCGCGCTCGAGGTCGCGGTAGGCGGCCATCACGCCGATGGCCTTGACGTCGGGAGCCAGCGTCATTTCAAGCTTCTTGCTCTCGCCCGGCCGCAGCAGCACCTCTTCGCGCTGCGCCATTTCGGCGCCGAGCGTGGCCTGGTCTTTTTCGAAGAGCGAGAAGAAGTCGGCGCCTTCGAACGGTCCCGGCGACTTGAGTGCATACACGCGAACGGTCAGCGGCGAGGGGCGCAAGCGTGCGTCGGGGTTGGCGTCGGGGCCCGCCGTCAACGTCATCGAAACCTGCGTGACGACGGGCTTGGGCGGCGCACCGCAACCGTTCAGCAGCAAGCCCGCGAGCAACAGGCCCGATGCGGCGAATCGGCGCCGCATGGGCGCCATCGAAAACCGACCATAGGGCAAACGGTGTGTACCAGGCGCTCGCATGCTATTCCCTTCGTTGCATTGACCCGTTCATAGGCATCTTTGATTATCACCAGTCAACCCGAACAGGCAACATGCTGACCCCCGAACTCGTCGACGCGCTGCAACTCCCCATCAACGAAGCCTCGCCCTCCGGCGACGATCTGGAGTACGACCCGGCGTTCACGGCATTGGCATCGCTGGCGCAAGGCAAGGCGGAGCAGCAGTTCGGCGACACCGTCATCCCCGCGGTCGAGCCCGACTGGCGACAGGTGGCGGAGCAGGCCGACGCGATGCTGCGCCGCTCGAAAGACGTGCGCGCCGCGATGCTGCTGCTGCGCGCCGCGACACGGCTCGACGGCATGCCCGGCTTCGCAGCGGGGCTCGGCCTGTTGACGGCGCTGCTCGACACCTTCTGGGACGGCATACATCCAAAGCTGGATGCCGACGACGACAACGATCCCACGATGCGCCTGAACGCGCTCATGCCGCTGACCGACGACGCGATGGTGCTGCGCGACCTGTACGACGCGCGCGTGGGCATATCGCGCGGCGTCGGTGCCATCCGGGTGCGCGACATCGCCATCGCGCACAACCTGCTCGGCGCCATGGGCAGCGATCCGACGTATTCGGCAGCGCAGATCCAGGGCGCGCTCGAAGAAATTCACGCAGAAAACCCGGCGGCCCTGCAGGCGCTGCTGGCGGTGCGCACGTCGATCGCGGCCTTGCAAAAACTGCTCGACGAACGCACCGGCCGCAGCGACGCGCTCGATCTGGATCGATTGCGCGGCCTCGGCAACTTGCTGCACAAGGTCGCATCGAGCGCTACAGGATCACCTGCCCCGGATGCGGCCGAAGGCGCGCCCGACAGCGAAGTGGCAGCGCCCGGTGCCGCGCCTTCGCCTACCGCAGCGCGCGGCGAAATCACGACGCGGCAAGACGCGCTTCGCACGCTCGACCGCGTCATCGCCTACCTCATGCAGGCCG
>JAQGMP010000002.1 GCA_028292285.1 Variovorax sp.
CGCAAGATCGCCGAGCGCGGCGTCGCGCGCACCTTTCAGCACGTGAAGATGGTGCCGGACATGACGGTGCTGGAGAACGTCGCCCTCGGCGCCCACTTGCGCGGGCGCAAGGGCGCCATCGCCGCCATGCTGCGCACCGATCGCTGTGAAGAGCGCGCGCTGTTCCGCGAGGCTGAGCGCCAGCTGCAGCGCGTCGGCATGGGCGACATGACGAACGAGCTGGCCGGCAACCTCGCGATGGGTCAGCAGCGGCTGCTGGAGATCGCGCGCGCACTCTGTGCCGACCCGGCCTTGCTGCTGCTCGACGAACCCGCCGCCGGCCTGCGTCACAAAGAAAAGCAAGCGCTGGCCGACGTGCTGCGCGGCTTGCGCGCGGGCGGCATGAGCATCCTGCTGGTCGAGCACGACATGGGCCTGGTGATGGACATCTGCGATCACATCGTCGTGATGGAATTCGGCACGCATCTGATGGAAGGCACACCCGGCGAAGTGCAGCGCAGCGACAAGGTGCGCGCGGCTTATCTGGGCACGGAACACTGATGACGACACCTCTTCTTCGCATCCGCGATCTGCACGCCGGCTACGGCCGCGCCGAGGTGCTGCACGGCATCGACCTGCAAGCCGGCGAAGGCAGCGTCGTGACCGTGATCGGGCCCAACGGAGCGGGCAAGTCGACGCTGCTCAACGCGCTGATGGGCGTGCTGCCGGCCAAAGGCGTCATCGAATACCGCGGGCAATCGATCGCCGCGCTGTCGCTCGAAGAGCGGGTGATGCTGGGCATCGCGCTGGTGCCGGAGAAGCGCGAACTCTTCGGCACCATGCCGGTGGAAGACAACCTGGTGCTGGGCGCGTTCCGGCAAGTCCGCATCGGCAACCGGCAATGGCGCGACCAGATCGATCAGGTCTACACGCTGTTCCCGCGGCTGAAGGAACGACGCACGCAACTGGCCGGCACGCTGTCGGGCGGCGAGCGGCAGATGCTGGCGGTGGGTCGTGCATTGATGTCGCGGCCTTCGCTCTTGATGCTCGATGAGCCGAGCCTGGGACTGGCACCGCTGGTGGTGCAGGAGATCTTTCGCACGGTGAGCGCACTGCGTGCAACGGGCGTGACCATCCTGCTGGTGGAGCAGAACGCACGCGCGGCGCTCGAAGTGGCCGACCACGGTTACGTGCTGGAAATGGGCAGCGTGAGCCTCGAAGGTGCGGCGCAGGATCTCGCAGGCGATTCGCGCGTCATCGATACCTACCTCGGCGCCGCGCGCGCCTGAACACAGGCGCGCTCTCACATGAACTATCGACCCAACGCTGAAGACGTGCGCTTCGTGCTGCACGCCGTGCTCGACGCGACGCCGCAGCTTCGCGCGCTCGCGCCCTTTGCCGACATCGATGACGACTTGCAGATTCAGGTGCTCGACGAGGCGGCGAAATTCGTGGCCGAAGTGGTCGCGCCCGTTAACCGTGCGGGCGACGAAATCGGTTGCCGCTTCGTCGACGGCGAAGTCATCACGCCGCCCGGCTTTCGTGAAGCGTACGCGGGGTTTCAGCAAGGCGGCTGGCCTGCGCTGTCAGCTGCCACCGAAGACGGCGGCCAAGGCTTGCCGGGCGTGCTCGAAGCCATCGTGTTCGAGTGGCTCAGCGGTGCCAACCATGGCCTCACGATGGCGCCCGGCCTGCTGCACGGTGCCTACGAATGCCTGAAGCACCACGCCAGCGACGAGTTGAAGACGCGCTATCTGTCGAAGATTGCGACCGGCGAATGGCTGGCGACCATGTGCCTCACCGAAGCGCATGCCGGCAGCGACCTCGGCCAGGTGCGCACGCGTGCCGAGCCGCAGGTCGACGGCAGTTATCGCGTCAGCGGCGCCAAGATTTTTATCTCCGGCGGCGAGCACGATCTGACGCCCAACATCGTTCACCTGGTGTTGTGCCGCCTTCCCGATGCGCCCGCCGGCCCCAAGGGTCTGTCGCTTGTGCTCGTGCCAAAGCTGCTCGCCGACGGTCGACGCAACGCGGTGATCTGCGACCGCATCGAAGAGAAGATGGGCCTGCACGGCAGCTCGACCTGCAGCATGCGATTCGACGATGCCGAAGGCTGGCTCGTCGGCGAGCCCAACCGCGGTCTCGCGGCGATGTTCGTGATGATGAATTCGGCGCGCCTGCACTGCGCGATGCAGGGCATCGGGCTGCTCGACGCGGCCTGGCAGAAGGCCGACGCGTACGCCAGGGAACGGCGCCAGATGCGCGCACCCGCGGCATCGAACGGCGCAGCGCCGGCCTCGCGCGGCACCGAAGCGGCCGACCTGATCGCCGAGCACCCGGCGATGCGCCGCATCCTCGACACTCAGCGCGCCTGGGTCGACGGCGCCCGCGCCATCGCCTACCGCACTGCCATCCAGCTCGACGTCGCGAAGCATGCGGCCGATGCCAAGACACGCGACCGCGCACAGCGCTGGTGTGCGCTTGTCACGCCTGTCCTCAAAGCCGCCTGCACGCAGCAGGCCTTCAGCGGCGCGAGCGAATGCCTGCAAGTCTTTGGCGGCCACGGCTACGTGCGCGAATGGGGCATCGAACAACACGTGCGCGACGTGCGCGTGGCCATGCTCTACGAGGGCACGAACGAGATCCAGGCCATCGATCTGCTGGTGCGCAAGGTGCTGCCAGACCACGGCGCCGGCATGTCGGCGGTGCTGATCGAGTTGCGCGACGAGCTGGAGGCCGCACGCGATGTCGACGCCGACGTGCAGCGGCGCCTGGCACAGCTGCGCTATCTCACGACCAGCGTGGCGCTGGCCGCCAAGGCGCAGCCGCGCCTCGCCTACGAAGTGGCCGACGACTATCTGCGCGTGGTGATGCTGGCGCTGCTGGGCTGGGCCTGGGCGCGCATCGAGGCCACAGCCCCCGATGACGCTCGCTGGACGCAGCCCGCCGCC
>JAQGMP010000060.1 GCA_028292285.1 Variovorax sp.
ACACCAGGCCGGCGACCGGCAGCGTCGCCCACCACGGGAAACCTGCGTGCTCGATCAGCACCGCCGCGGTGTACGCACCGAGCGCGTAGATGGCGCCGTGCCCGAGCGACAGCTGGCCGTTGTAGCCAACCAGCATGTTCAGGCCGAGCACCGCGATCGCCATGATCAGCGTCATGGTCGCCTGGAAGATGCGGTAGTCGGACACGAAAAAAGGCAGCGCGATGGCGACGGCCAACAAGACAGCCGCACCGCGCAGGTCGCGCCACTTGAAGCCGGCCGAAGGCAGCGAGGGCGCGGCCATGGCCGGCGCGGGAATCACCGGCGAAAGCGGCGGCGCCGTGGGCACACGTGGCGACACAGCACCAGCAGAAGAAGCGACAGTGGAAGGCAATGCAGACATCCGTCAGACCCTCGCCACGAGCTTGCGGCCGAACAGACCGGACGGCCGGATCAGCAGCACGCCGACGATCACGACCAGCGCCACCGACAGCTTGAGCTCGGTTCCCACGACGTAGGTGCCCGCCAGGTTCTCGACCACGCCGACGATGAGGCCGCCGGCCACCGCGCCCCACGGGTTGTCGATGCCGCCGAGCAGCGCCGCCGCGAAGGCATAGATCAGCACGCCGCCCATCATGTTGGGGTCCAAAAAGACGACCGGCGCCACCATCATGCCGGCGATGGCGCCGATGACGGCCGACAGGCCCCAGCCGAGCGACAGCATCATCGACACCGGAATGCCCGACAGCCGGCTCGACACCGGGTTCTCCGCCGAGGCGCGCATCGCCAGCCCGAGCCGCGTGAAGCGCAGGAAAAGGAACAGCACCGTCACCACGACGAGCACCACCGCGATGGTGCCGACCTCGTGCGCCGACACCAGCGTCGTGCCGAAGGGGGCCTTGTCCGGGAACGGGCTCGGGAAGGTTTCGAGCTGGTGGCCGAAGATCCAGCCGGCCAGCGAATTGATGCCGACGAAGAGCCCGATGAAGACGACGACCACCGACATCTCCGGTGCGTCTTTCAGGGGCCGCAGCACCACGCGTTCGATGACGAATCCCATGACGAAGCCGAAGGCGACGGTGGCGATGAAGGCGGCCCAGTACGGCAGCCCGGCCTTCAGGCACAGAAAGGCGATGAAGGTCGAGAACATCGCCATCTCGCCCTGCGCGAAGTTGATGTGGTTGGTCGACTGGTAGATCATGACCAGGGCCAGGCCGAGGCAGGCATAGATGCCGCCCATGGCGATGCCCGAGGCGATCTGCTGCAGCAGGTTGAACATGTGGGCGAAGCTCCTTGAATCTTCTTGTCTAGAAACCGAGGTACGAGCGGCGGATCTGCTCGTTGTCGCGCAGTTCCTTGCTGGTGCCCGACATCACGGTGCTGCCGGTCTCGATCAGCCAGGCGTGGTCGGCCAGTTCGAGCGCGCGCGCCACGTTCTGCTCGACCAGCAGGATGCTGACTCTCTCTTCGCGATTGATGAGCCGCATGATGTCGAAGATCTCGCGAATGATGAGCGGCGCCAGCCCGAACGAGGGCTCGTCGAGCAGCAGCAGTTTGGGCTTGAGCATGAGCGCGCGGCTGATCGCCAGCATCTGCTGCTCGCCGCCCGACAAGGTGCCGGCCTGCTGTTGCCGGCGCTCGCGCAGCCGCGGAAAGTAGCTGTACATGCGCTCGAAGTCGGCTTCGGCCGCGGCCCGGTCGCGCCGCAGATAGGCGCCGACGCGCAGGTTCTCTTCGACCGTCAGGTTGACCAGCGTGCCGCGGCCGTCCGGCACATGCGCGACGCCGAGGCCCGCGATCTTCTCGGTCGAGAGCCCGTCGATGCGCCGGCCCTGGAACCAGATCTCGCCTTTGGTCTTGATGAGCGCGCTGAGGGCGCGCAGCGTGGTCGTCTTGCCCGCGCCGTTGGCGCCCAGGATGGTGGTGATGCCGCCTTCGGCCACTTCGAAGTCGATGCCTTGCAGCACCCGCGTGCCGCCGTAGAAAGCTTCGAGCTTCTTGACTTGCAGGATGGCGCTCATTGCGTCTCCTCGGTGCCCAGATAGGCGCGGACCACTTCGGGGTCGGCCTGCACCATGGCGGGCGGGCCGTCGGCGATCTTGCGGCCGAAGTTCATCGCGACCACCTGGTCCGACACGCGCATCACCAGGTTCAAATGGTGCTCCACCAGCAGCACGGTCACCTGGAAACGGTCGCGCACGTCCTGGATCAACAGCCGCAGCGAGTCGACCTCTTCATGGTTCAGGCCGGCGGCGGGTTCGTCGAGCAGCAGCAGCTTGGGTTCGGCCACCAGGGCACGCGCCATCTCGACGCGCTTGCGGGTGCCGAAAGACAGCTCGCGCACCGGCGTGTCGGCCAGCTCGGTCAGTTGCAGCAGCGACAGCAGCGTGTGGGT
The DNA here is from genome assembly GCA_028292285.1 of Variovorax sp. Lineage (GTDB taxonomy): Bacteria > Pseudomonadota > Gammaproteobacteria > Burkholderiales > Burkholderiaceae_C > Variovorax. The sequence goes on from JAQGMP010000060.1 coordinate 2,393, forward strand.
GCGGTGCTGCACTTCGGCTTCTTCGCGCCCGACCGACTTCAGCCGGAATGCGTTGGCCCAGTAACCGGTGTGGGTGCGGCAGTGGCGACCCACCATGACGTTCTCGGCCACGGTCATGGCCGGGAACAGCGCCACGTTCTGAAAGGTGCGGCCGATGCCGGCGGCGGCGATGGCATGTTGCGGCAGCGACAGCAGCGCCTCGCCATCGAACCGGATGCTGCCCTGGTGCGGCGTGTAGAGCCGGCTCAGGCAGTTGAAGAGCGTCGTCTTGCCGGCGCCATTGGGCCCGATCACGCCGCAGATCTGGCCGCGGTGCACGTCGAACGAGATGCCGTCGAGCGCCACGATGCCGCCGAAACGCACGGAGACGTCGCGCACGCTCAGGAGCGGAGTTTCGGGCGGCGGCGCGGGCGGTGTTTCGGGCGTCATCTCGGGTATCGAGGGGGTCATCGGCGCGAGTATCGGCCGGGGTTCTGTGCCTGTCTGTCCCCCGCGGGTGGTACGGGTTCCGGCGTGCTCTTTGTCCCACCGTGCGGGGACAGACGCCACGCCCCGCTCTGCCTACGCTTGCTTCTTCACCGCCAGCATTCCAGGACTCCCACCTCCATGGCCCGTGCGAACGCACCGCAGCCGCTCGACATCGATCCCTACGCGACCGAAGTCCTGCTCGACCCCTATCCCTTCCACGAAGCACTGCGCGCCGCGGGCCCGGTGGCGCAGGTGCCCGCACACGATGTGTATGCGGTCGGCCGCTACGACGAGGCGGTGACCGTCTTCACCGACTTCCAGCGCTTTTCGACCACCGGCGGCATCGGCCTGGCCGATGCGCGCAAGCCCGGTGCCTCGTTCCGGCCGCTCAATGCGCTGCTCGAAGTCGACCCGCCGCAGCACACCGGCCTGCGTGCGGTCGTCAACAAGGTGCTGTCGCCGGCGGCGGTGCGCCAGTGGCGCGTCGACATGCAGCGCGATGCCGAAGCGCTGGTCGACAAGCTGCTCGACGAGCGCGAGGTCGACGGCGTCGTGGACATGGCCGAGGCCTATGTCTTCAAGGTGTTCGTCGATGCCGTGGGCGTGCGCTTCGACCGCGATGCGATCCTGGCGATCGGCGACATGAGCTTCAACCAGAGCGGCCCGCAGAACGAACACTTTCATCGCGCCATGGCGCGCGCCCAGCCCTACCTTGCATGGTTCGAAGAAAGCCAGCAGCGGCACAACGTGGCCGAAGGCGGCATCGCGCACAAGTTCTTTCTGGCCGAAGACGCCGGCGAGGTTGCGCCCGGCATCGCGTCGAACCTGGTACGCACCTTCGTGCGCGGCGGCATGGACTCGACCATCGCCGGGCTCGGCTCGACGCTGCTGCACCTCGCCCGCAGCGACGACCAGTGGACCTGGCTGCGCGCCAA
>JAQGMP010000083.1 GCA_028292285.1 Variovorax sp.
ACTTCAAGCAGTGGTTCAAGAAGGGCCTGGCCGTCGGCACGGTGATGACCGGCATCGAGCAGCTGGTGCTGCGCGGCAAGATCCCGTGGACCATCCACCGCACCGAAGCCGACAACGTGCGGCTGAAGAAGGCGAGCACCGCGAAGAAGATCGTCTACCCGCGCCCGGACGGCAAGCTTACTTTCGACCGGCTCTCGTCGGTGTTCGTGAGCAACACCAACCATGAAGAGAACCAGCCGGCGCACCTGACGCTGAAAGACCCGACCGTGCCGACCAAGATCAACCTGCCGGAGTACGCGGGCCCGGAGCAGCGCTACTGCCCGGCCGGCGTCTACGAGTTCGTGCCCGACGAGGCGAACGCGGGCAAGGAGCGGCTGCAGATCAACGCGCAGAACTGCGTGCACTGCAAGACCTGCGACATCAAGGACCCGACGCAGAACATCGTGTGGGTTACGCCCGAAGGCGGCGGCGGGCCGAACTACGTGGGGATGTGACCTCCGGCTGCCGACGGAGTATCTGAAAAACGCATACCGCGCCGGCAGTTTTACTTGCTGTTCGGGCGCCCGATGCCGACCTAGACTCGGGGTCGATGAGTGACCCCCTCTACTTTCCAAGCTCGCTCACCGACGCTGTCGCGGCCCTGAAAGAACGCGGCGCCGATGGTGCGCCCATGGCGGGGGCCACCTGGATCATGCGGGCGCCGCTGCGGCACGAGCGCTTCGACCTTGCATACGTCGCGCTTTCGCGGCTCAACCGTTTGCGGCAGATCGATATCGACGATCGCGAAATCGCCATCGGTGCCTGCGTGACACACGCGGAGTTGGCGGCCGCGATCGTGGGCATGCCGGCTTTGAAGGCGCTGGCGACCGCGGCTGCGAGCGCGGCGAATCCGGCGGTACGTGAGGTGGCGACGATCGGCGGCAACCTTTGCGCCTCGGGCTTCGCGGCATCGGACCTGGTGCCTGCACTGCTTTGCCTCGATGCCGAAGTCGAACTCGAAACGCCGGCCGGGCCCGAACGCATGCGCCTCGAAGGCTTCCTCACCGTGCGCCGAACGCTGGAGCCGGGATGCCTCGTGCGCCGCATCGTCGTCCAGCGAACACCCGGCCGCTCGGCCCACATCCGGCTGCCGCTGCGCAAAGCCGGCGACTATCCGGTCGCCATCGTGAGTGCGGCGCTGCAACTGGCAATGGATGGCACCGTGAGCCGCGTCCACGTGGCGGTCGGCTCGGTCGAAGCCGAAGCGCGCCGGTGGGAGCATCTCGAAAAAGCGTTGATCGGGCAACCGCTGAATGCGAACTTCGCCTTTCGCATGGCCGAAGAACATGCCGGCGACTTCAAGGGCCGCGACGGTGTCGAGGCGCCGGGCTGGTACCGCACCAAAGTCCTCGCCAGCCTGGTCCGGCGGGCCGTCACCGAACTGCAGGCGCAGGCCTGAGTCCGTTTAAACACCGATCCCACGAACATGTCGATCTCACTCCACATCAACGGCGAAGAGCGCCATTCCAACAGCGCCCCGCTCACGCCGCTCGCCGACGTATTGCGCGACGAGTTCTTCCTCACCGGCGCGAAGACGGTGTGCCGTGAAGGCTTCTGCGGCGCCTGCACCGTGTGGCTCGACGGCAAGCCCGCGATGTCGTGCCTGGTGCCGGTCGGCATGGCGGCGGGCCGCGAAGTCCTCACCATCGAATCGCAGGCACCCGACGATGTCTTGTCCCCATTGCAGCAAGCTTTCGAGCAGCATGACGCAGTGCAATGCGGCATGTGTTTTCCCGGCATGGTGATGAGCCTGACGAGCTTTCTCGCGCAGACGCCCGACCCCTCACGCGAACAGGTCAAGGCGGCGCTGTCCGGCAACATCTGCCGCTGCACCGGCTACGAGCGAATCGTCGATGCGGCGATGTCTGTCGCGCGTGGCACCGGTGCCAAGGGAATCACGGCATGACCGAGCCCTCCACTGTCCGCATGGACTTTCCCCGCCGCGATGCGCGCGACAAGCTGCGCGGCCGCACGCGCTACACGATCGACCAATCGCGCAACGGCATGCTGCATGGCGCGCTGCGCCGGTCCGACGTGGCATCGGCGCGCATCGTCGCGCTCGACATCACCACGGCTCGCAAGATGCCCGGCGTGCGCGCCATCGTCACCGCCAAGGACGCGCCGGGCCGCCATGGCATCGGCATCGCCGACGAGTCGCTGTTCGCGATCGATCGCGTCCGCTTCGTCGGCGAGCCGGTCGCGGCGGTCGCGGCCGACACGCTGGCGCAAGCGCAGGCCGCGGCCGCCGCCATCGTGGTCACGCTCGACGCATTGCCCGCGGTCATCACGATGGGCGACGCGCTGGCGTCCGGCGCACCGCTGGTTCACCCCGGCTGGCAAGACTACGAAGTGCTGACAGAAGGCGGCGCACGCGCCGGCAACGTGGCATGGGAAGCGACGGTGGTCCGCGGCGACACAGATACCGCCTTCGCGCGCGCCGACGTCACGATCATCGACACCAGCTTCAAAGTCGGCCGGCAGAACCATCTGTCTTTCGAACCGCGTGCCGTGGTCGCCAACTACGAAGACGGGCGCTTTCACATCGAGGCGTCGACACA
>JAQGMP010000157.1 GCA_028292285.1 Variovorax sp.
GTGCCGTGCCGGATCATGTCCATCACGCGGTGCTCCAGCGCCTTGATCTTCTCGCGCAGCATTTCGGCCTGGCGCTCCTGCAGGCTGACGGCGCGATTGCCGTGCGGGCTGGTGAGCTGAACCTGGCCCAGCAACTGCGCGTGCCGCTCGAAAAAGTCCGGCGTGTTGGCCAGGTAATTGGCGATGTCGTCTTCGGTGATCGGGTTCATGGCGGCGTTGTTGTGGATGTTGTGGGGCATGTCGGGATCCATCGGTTCAGAGCAAATCAGAAGACATCGGGAACTTCGATGTCGCCTTCGAAGACGGTGGTGGCGGGGCCGGTCATCAGCACGGGCTGGTCTTCACCGGCCCATTCGATGGTGAGCACGCCACCGTGCGTTTGCACATCGACCCGCGCATCGAGCAGGCCGAGGCGAATGCCCGCGACCACGGCCGCACAGGCGCCCGTGCCGCAGGCCAGCGTTTCGCCAGCGCCACGCTCGAATACGCGCAGCTTGATGCTGGCGCGGTCCACCACCTGCATGAAGCCGGCGTTGACGCGTTGCGGAAAGCGCGGATGGTGTTCGATGAGCGGGCCTTGCACCAGAACCGGGGTGGCTTCGACATCGCCGACCACCTGCACCGCGTGCGGGTTGCCCATCGACAGCACCGCCACCGAAACGATCGCGCTGCCGGCGTGCGTGCCGAGCGCCAGATGCCATTGCTCCCAGTCGCCGTCGGGCACCGGCGTGAGGCCGGCCGCGTCGAACGGCACGCGCGCCAGCGCGAAGATCGGGGCGCCCATGTCGACCGTCACGCGGCCATCGGCATTCATGCGCGGTTCGATCACGCCCGACAGCGTTTGCACGCGCACCGCGTCTTTGGTCGTCAACCCGTGTTCGCGCACGTAGCGCATGAAGCAGCGCGCCCCGTTGCCGCACTGCTCGACCTCGCCGCCGTCGGCGTTGTGGATGACGTATTGGAAGTCGATGCCCGCGGCGGGCGACGGACGCACGGTCAGGATCTGGTCCGCGCCGACGCCGAAATGGCGATCTGCAAGAAAACGGTACTGCGCCGGACTCAGCGACGCGTTCAGCGCCAACGCGCCGCGCGTCTCGTCGATCACGACGAAGTCGTTGCCGGCGCCTTGCATCTTGGTGAAACGGATTCGCATCCGCGGATTATCGGCGGCGCGCCGGCGTCCCTAAGTCCGCGCTACCGAAAGCAGAGCGACAGCTGAAAGCGCCATCGTCCTACTGCCGCGACGGGCACCGATGCCAATCTCGCGAATCCTTTAAAGGTCGCCGTCCGTACAACGGTGGCATTTGCACTTTTTGTTCATCGTTCCCCCTTATTTCTGGAGCTTCCCTCATGACGAAAACCCTCTCCGTTCTTCTTGCCGGCCTCTTTGCTGCCGGCGCTTACGCGCAGCCCACCCCGCCCGGCGTGCCGGTGCCCCCGAACACCCCCGGCTACGCCACGGACAAGTCGACGCAGACGGGAGAGATGCGCAAAGACCGTCGCCCGGCCGGCCGGGTGAAAGCCGCCGGCGGCGACGAGCCGAAGGCACCCGAAGGCGGCGCCATCGGCACCGACAAGGCTGCGGTTGCCGGCGAGGCACGCGCCGAAACCCGCGACACGCGGCGCCCCGGCAAGCGCCCCAGCACACAAGGCGGCACGCCCAAGTAAAACGCCGGCCGCAGATAATGCGGCGATGGCTCGTTCATCCCAACAACTCCATTCGCCGCGTGAGCCGGCGCCGCTGCGCGCAGCGGCCACGGTGCTGCTGTTGCGCGACACGCCCGACGGCCTCGAAGTGCTGATGACGCGGCGCTCGTCGAGCGCGAGCTTCGCGCCCGGCGCCTATGTGTTTCCCGGCGGCCGGATCGACGAGGCCGACACGCCGGCGCGCCGCATCGCGACACGCCGCCGCACCCAAAGCCGTGTGCAGCTCACGCAAGCCATCGCGGCCATCCGCGAGAGCTTCGAAGAGCTGGGCGTGCTGTTGGCACATCACGCCGACGGCAGTCCGGTGACGGCTACCGAAATCGCCGGCATGGACCGCAGTACCGCATCGACGACGGTCGCCTTCGCCGAGCAGTGCGCCGCACGCGGGCTCCTGCTGTCGACCGACAAGGTCTTCACCTTCGCGCACTGGATCACCGACCGCGATCTGCCGAAGCGCTTCGACGTTCCGTTTCTGGTCGCACGCATGCCCGAGGGGCAAACGCCCATCGCCGACGAAACCGAGCAGTTCGAGCCTTGCTGGGTGCGGCCCGCCGATGCGCTGGAACGCCACGCGGCCGGCAGTTTTTTCATGATTTTTCCGACGGTGCGCACGCTGGAGCGGCTCGCAGCGTATGGCAACGTCGATGCGGTGCTGGGCGCCTGCATCAACCGCCCGGCCGGCGAAGGTCCGCTCTGGACCAGTTGCCCGCGCGCCGGCCTCCTGGACGGCAAAGACGCGCGCTACATGGAAACCGATTCGCCCTACGGCGAACTCGCGCTGGTGTGTCCGGACGGCCAGATCCTGCATTCGCTCGACTGGCAAAGCGAAGCGCCCGTGCCATTGCTGAAAAACCTGCAACGGCTCACCGCGCCCAACCCGAGCGCCATGACCGGGCCCGGCTCCAACAGCTACATCGTCGGCGACGCGGCGACCGGCTACATCGTTATCGATCCGGGCCCGAACGACTTCGACCACATCGGCCGGCTCTGGCGCGCGACGCAGGGCGACATCCGCA
>JAQGMP010000174.1 GCA_028292285.1 Variovorax sp.
CGGCTGGATCGGCACCGGTGTTGGGATTGGCTGCGCCACCCGTGCTCCCGCGTTTGCGCGCGGCGGCAGTTGTCGTGTTGCGCGTGGTCGCGCTGCGGGCCTGCGTCACGGGCGGCGTGCCTGGCCAGGGCATGCCGGCAACCGGGTAACCCGCCGCGGCAGCGGCAGGGGCGCCCGGGTAGCTGGCTGCGGGATAAACGGCTGCGGGGTACACGGCTCCGGGGTACGGGGCAGCGGCCTGCGCCACCGGATAGCCCTGCGCTGCGGGATAGCCCGCTGGCGGATAAGCGCTGCCACCGGCCGGCATCGACACGCGCGTCATGCCCGCGAAGGGCGAGCCCGAACCTGGCGCGCTCATGGCGCTCGCCGCGCCGCCGGTCATGCCGGCGAACGGGTTGGCCGCAGGCATCGCCATGCCGCCACCCTGCGCCGAAGCGAACGCACTGCCGTTGGCCGCACGCGCATCCGCTGCCACCGCGGCGCGCAGATATTGTTCGGCCTGCGCGTTGTCGCCCGCGTTGCGATAGACCCGGCCGGCGGCAGCCAGCACGCGCGACTGGTCGGGTGCCTGCTTCAGCGCGGCAGCGACATAGCTGTCGGCTTCGCCGTGGTCGCGCAGCGCGCTCGCGCTGCCGGCAGCGGCAATGAGCGTGTCGAGATCGGTCGGGCTGCGTTGCAGGATGCGCTGGTACAGCGCCAGCGCCTGGCGTTCGTCGCGCGCGGCCGAATACAGCCGGGCGAGCGCCGCCATCACCTGCGGATCGTTCGGCCGCTCTGCGACCAGCGGCGCCATCGCGTTGTAGGCCGCTTCGAGGTTGCCGGCATCGCGCAGCGCATCGGTCTGGCGCAGCGTGAAGGCGACACGCAGGCTGTCGAAATCGCTGCGCTGCGCGGCCGTCATGTTGGCGGCCTGCAGTTGCCGCAGCACCGCGGAAAGTTCGATGTCCTGCTGTGTTTTCAACAGGATCGATGCATACAGCAGACGGTCGCCGATGCCCGGGTTGGGCGTGCGCGTCAGCAGCTGGCGGCTCATCGCCAGCGCACGCGGTGCATCGCCGATTTCGGCATACGCGCTGGCCAGCTGGCCCCACAACTCCGACGGCATGTTGGCGCTCAGCGTGGCTTCGGTTTGCGCCAGCACGCCGCGCGCCGCTGCCACCTGTCCCTGCTTGGCGAGTGCCTGCGCGCGCTGGGCCTGGCCTTGCGCCCACAGGCGACGCTGCAAGGTCGACATGTCGCGCGTGCGGGCGTTGGCGGGAATGCGATCGAGGTACTGCAGACCAGCAGCCGGGTCACCGGCGTCGGACGCGAGCAAGGCGCTGGCGTAGAGCGCATCCGGCATGTCGGGCTGCGACATCAGAAGCCCGTCCATCACCCCGCGTGCTTGCGCCATGAGGCCGTTGCGCCGGTAGATGTTCGCGAGGTCGAGCCGCACCCACGGGCTGTCGGGCGCAGCGAGCATCGCGTCTTCGAGCGTGCGTTGCGCGCCGGCGTTGTCGCCGGCCTCGATCTGGGCGCGGGCTTGCGCGCGGGCCTGTTCGACGCGCACGTCCTGCAGGCTGCCGACCTGGGCGGCTTGTTCGGGCGTCAGCTTTTCCGACAGCGCCAGCGCGTCGGCGGCGCGGCCCTGGCGCGTGTAGACGGTGATGAGTCCGCGCAATGCCTGGGTGTCTGCCGGCTTGCTTTCGAGCACGCGGCGGTAGCCTTGCTCGGCTTCGCTGAACTGACCCGCCGCCAGCCGCAGATCGGCCAGCGCGTTCTGCCCGACGGGCTCGCGCGCGTCGAGCCGGACGGCGCGTTCCAGCAGCGAGCGCGCAGTGGTGGTGTCGTTCTTTTCGCGCGCGGCGGTGGCCTGGCCCATCAGCGTCCAGTAACTGGCGCTGCGCAAAGCCGACGCCCACTTGGTACCGTTCGGCGCCTTCGATGCTTGCTGCAACAGCTGCTCGGCTTCGGCGAATCGCTCCTGCTTCAGGCGAATCAAGCCGAGGCCGCCGAGCGCTTCCGAATCGCCAGGCTGGGCGCGCAGCGCTTGCTGAAAGCGCTGCTCCGCCACGGCGTTGTCGCCGCGGTCGAGCGCCTTGAAACCTTCGCCGAGCGGCTGCGCGGCCGGCGATGCGGTCGATGCCGTGCGCGCCACCGTCAGCGTCTCGAGCCGCGCCGACACGGCCGGGTCGGGCTGGCCGGCCAGGTAGTCCTGGTAGAGCTGGGCATCGGGCGCGCGGGCATCGAGCCAGATCAGCGCCTGCCGCCAGCTCGCCTTGGCGCGCGCCGCCACGGTGGGTTGCTTCGACAGGTCGGCCAGTTGCTTGATGCCGTCGCGCCGGCTCGGCTCGCGGTAGGTGTCGAGCTGCGCCAGCGACAGTTTGGCGTTGAGGTTGGTGGGCTGGTCTTTGGTCAGCTGTTCGATGCCTTTGCGTGCTTCGTCGTAACCCTGCGGCGTGCCGCCCAGCACCTCGTAGAACTCCAGTGCCAGCGGTGCCGGCGGCGGCCGGTTGTCGAACAGCGCACGGTACAGCTGAACGGCCTCGGCCGAACGCCCGGCCTGCGCCGCGGCGCGGGCGCGCTGCAGGTCGCTGGCCGGCGCACCGGGCTGTCGCGACTGTTGCTGCAGGCGCGCGACGCGCGGATCGGTCGGATGCGCGGCTTGCAGTTGCGTGATCCAGCTGCGCGCCGCTTCGGCATTGCCGCGCGTGAGCTCGACTTGCGCCATGCCGTACATCGCGTCGGCCGACTTCGGATCGACGCGCAACAGCTTCTTCCAGCTTTCTTCGGCGAGCTCGGCGCGGCCGAGGCTCTGCCAGTAGTTGCCTTGCTCGATCAGGGCCGAGCTCGCATCGCTCTGCGCGAAAGCGGAGCCGCCGGTGCACAAGGCACCGAGCAAGCCGAGTCGGGCGATCCACCGGCTGGCAGGCGACAAGGCAAAGGGTGCCGGGGAGACGGTGTTCACGTCGGTCGTGCGGAAGGACATGGCAGTTTCCAATGGGTTTGCAGCTGGCCGGTCTTGCTGAAGGCGAAGCGGCCTTCGAGCCATCCCTGGCCGAAGAGGATCAGCATGCGTTCGTAGTACGGGAGCGGCTTTTGCGTCGAGGACGACGGCGGGGTGAATGACGTCGCGACGCCCTGCGTCTTCAGGTACGGCAACAGCGCGGCGGTGTAGCCGGTCGGACCGGTGCCGCGGCCGACGCCGGTCGACGTGTCGACGTACTCGGGCATCGGCTTGCCCTGCTCGATGGCGCGGCGCGGCCCGTAGAGGCTCTTCAGCAGCATGGCGTAGGCCGGGTCTTCGGTGTCGAGCATGCCGGCCCACAGGTACACGCGAATCGCGTCGTAGCTGCCGACCGGCCCTTTGACCGGGTCGGCGGCGAAGGTCTTGTCGTCGCTCGACCAGGCGCACCAGTCGGGCGCGAAACCTTGCGGCGTGACGGCACCGAACATGCGCAGCGTGTTGTCGGCGATGTCGCCCCACGGGCCTTGCGGCGACTCCTGCTGAAAGTAGCGCAGCAACTGCAGCGGCATGTAGCTCGGATTGAGCCGCCAGGCCGGCCCCTTGGCCACTGACTTGGGCCACGGCAGCAGCACGGCGCCGAGCCCGTCGAGCGCGACGACCTCGTCGCGCGCGACCATCGACTGCACCGCGCGGCCGAGCGAGCGATAGCGCGGCAGGTTCCACAGGCGGCCGGCTTCGAGCAGCGAA
>JAQGMP010000499.1 GCA_028292285.1 Variovorax sp.
AGGTCGATGTGCATCCCGCCCTCACCCTGACCCTCTCCCGGAGGGAGAGGGACAAGACCGGGAGGGAACTGGCGCCGCCCACCGGGAGGCCCAACGAACCACAGCGACCAAACACCACACACAACCACGGTAAAAACGAAAACACGCTCGATAGAATCATCCGCAATGCCCATGGTTTTCCTCGTCGCCCTCCCCTTCGTTGCCAGCCTTCTGGCGGCGCTGCTGCCGTCCAACGCGCGCAACCGGGAGTCGACTCTGGCAGGGCTCGTCGCGCTGGGTTGCGCGATTCAAACGGACTGGTTCTTTCCGCAGCTGGCCAATGGCAACGTGCTGAGGCAAGAGATCGACTGGCTGCCTTCGCTCGGTCTCAATCTCGTGTTTCGCATGGACGGCTTCGCGTGGCTGTTCTGCATGCTGGTGCTGGGCATCGGCGCGCTGGTGGTGCTCTATGCGCGCTACTACATGTCGGCGTCGGACCCGGTGCCGCGCTTCTTCTCGTTTTTTCTCGCGTTCATGGGCGCGATGATGGGCGTGGTGCTCTCCGGCAACCTGATCCAGATGGTGTTGTTCTGGGAGCTCACCAGCCTCTTCTCCTTCCTGCTCATCGGCTACTGGCACCACCGGCGCGATGCCCGACGCGGCGCGCGCATGGCGCTGACCGTGACGAGTGCGGGCGGCCTTTGTCTGTTGGCCGGCGTGCTGGTGCTGGGCCGCATCGTCGGCAGCTACGACCTCGACGTCGTGCTGGCCTCCGGCGAGTTGATCCGCAGCGACACGCTGTACACGGTCGTGCTCGTGCTGGTGCTGCTCGGTGCGTTCACCAAGAGCGCGCAGTTTCCGTTTCACTTCTGGCTGCCACGCGCCATGGCGGCGCCGACGCCCGTGTCGGCCTACCTGCATTCGGCCACGATGGTGAAGCTCGGCGTCTTCCTGATGGCGCGGCTGTGGCCGGTGCTGTCGGGCACCGAAGAATGGTTCTGGCTGGTCGGTGGCGCCGGCGCCATCACGCTGCTGCTCGGCGGCTTCATCGCGATGTTCCAGCGCGACCTGAAGGCGCTGCTCGCGTATTCGACCATCTCGCACCTCGGCCTCATCACGCTGCTGCTCGGGCTCAACAGCCCGCTGGCTGCGGTGGCGGCGGTCTTCCACATCATGAATCACGCGACCTTCAAGGCATCGCTCTTCATGGCGGCCGGCATCATCGATCACGAGAGCGGCACGCGCGACATCCGCAAGCTGAGCGGCCTGCTCAAGCTGATGCCGATCACAGGCACGCTGGCGATCATCGCGAGCGCATCGATGGCCGGCGTGCCGCTACTCAACGGCTTTTTGTCGAAGGAAATGTTCTTCGCCGAAACGGTGTTCATCGAATCGACGCCGCTCATCAACTGGGGTTTGCCGATCATCGCGACCATCGCCGGCATCTTCAGCGTGGCCTATTCGGCGCGCTTCGTGTTCGACGTGTTCTTCGGCCCGACCTGCGCGCCGCCCGACGTACCGCGCACGCCGCACGAGCCGCCGCACTGGATGCGTGTGCCGGTCGAACTGCTGGTGCTGATCTGCCTGGTCGTCGGCGTCGCGCCGGCCTGGTCGATCGGCACGCTGCTGGCGACCGCGGCCACGCCAGTGGTGGGCGGTGAACTGCCGGAATACAGCCTCGCGGTGTGGCACGGTTTCAACCTGCCGCTGATGATGAGCTTCGTTGCCTTGGCAGGCGGCGCTGCACTGTACCTTTTGCAGCGGCATCGCCGTGCCGGCGGCCAACTGGAGCACACGCCGCTGCTGCATCGCTTCGATGGCCAGCGCATGTTCGAGCATGCGCTCGCGCAGCTGAGCGAGGCGGGCCGACGCAGCCGCCGCTTGCTCGGCACGCGCCGCCTGCAGTCGCAACTGCTGCTGCTCATCGCCTTCGCCGTCGTCGTTGCCGGTGCCGCGCTGTGGCAAACGCCGGTGGCACGCGGCACGCGCGAGTTGCTGCCGTTCTCGCCGATGTTCGCGATGACCTGGCTCATCGGCATCGTGTGCGCGCTGGGTGCGGCATGGCAAGCCAAGTTCCATCGGCTCGCCGCGCTGATGCTGGCGTCGGGCGCGGGCCTCGTCTGCTGCATCACCTTCATCTGGTTCTCTGCCCCCGACCTGGCGTTGACGCAGCTGGTGGTCGAGGCCGTCACCACCGTGCTGATGCTGCTCGGCTTGCGCTGGCTGCCGATGCGCAAGGAGGCAGCGCAGCCGGCGCGTGCACGGCTGCGACCGTGGGGCCGGCGCGGCCGCGACTTGCTGGTGGCGGCGGCGGCGGGCGCGGGCATGGCGTCGCTCGCATGGCTCTTTATGACGCGGCCGTTTCCGCTCAGCATCTCGCCCTTCTTTCTCGAGCACGCGTTGACCGAAGGCGGCGGCACCAACGTCGTCAACGTGATGCTGGTCGACTTCCGCGGCTTCGACACTTTCGGCGAAATCACCGTGCTCGGCGTCGTCGCGCTCACTGTCTATGCGCTGTTGCGCCGCTTCAGGCCGGCGCCCGAATCGATGGCCTTGCCGGTGCAGCAACGCGCGCAGCCGGACGACGGCAGCACCGACCTGCTCAACCCGCGCCGCGCCGCGGACACCGCCGTCGGCTACCTGATGGTGCCGGCCGTGCTGATCCGCCTGCTGCTGCCGCTGGCGGTGCTGGTGTCGGTGTACTTCTTCATGCGCGGCCACAACGCGCCGGGCGGCGGCTTCGTCGCCGGGTTGGTGATGTCGGTCGCGCTGCTGCTGCAGTTCATCGTGTCGGGCACCGAGTGGGTCGAGGAGCATTTGCGCATCTACCCGCGCCGCTGGATCGCCATCGGCCTGTTGCTCGCGCTCGCGACCGGCGGCGTCGCCGTGGTGTTGGGCTACCCCTTCATGACGACGCACACCGCGCACTTGCACTTGCCACTGCTCGGCGAAGTGCACGTGCCGAGCGCGCTCTTCTTCGACATCGGCGTGTTCGCGCTGGTGCTCGGCGCCACCATGCTGATCCTGACCGCGCTGGCGCACCAATCGGTGCGCAGCCACCGCTGGGTCGAAGAGCAGGACGAGCGTGAAGCGGAGGCGGCCGCCTGATGGAAATCGTCCTCGCCATCGCCATCGGCGTGCTGACCGGCTCGGGCGTCTACCTGCTGCTGCGTCCGCG
>JAQGMP010000197.1 GCA_028292285.1 Variovorax sp.
GCCGATGGGCTGAACCTGGCGCAATCGGTGCTGCCGGTGCTCTCGCAAAGCGAAGACGCACGCGAAGGCATGAAAGCCTTTGCCGAGCGGCGCGCGCCGGTCTGGCCCGGACGATGAAAGGCCACGCACGATGAGTGCCACCGAACATCGAACCCGGCCGCTGCGCATCGGCTGCGCCAGCGGCTTCTGGGGCGACTCCGAAGCCGGTGCTGCGCAGCTCGTGCGGCATGGCGACATCGACTACTTGGTGTTCGACTTTCTCGCCGAGATCACCATGTCGCTGCTGGCGCGGGCCAAGGCCAAGTCGCCGGATGCGGGCTATGCGCCCGACTTCGTGCGGGTGATCGCAGCGCTGGCGCCGGAGTTGCAATCGCGCGGCATCCGCGTCGTGTCGAATGCCGGCGGCGTCAACCCGCGAGCCTGCCGCGATGCCTTGAAGAAGGAACTCGACGCGCTCGGCATACCGCTGCGCATCGCCGTGGTGGAAGGCGACGACCTGTCCGACCGCGCCGATGCTCTGCGCGAGGCCGGCGCGCGCGAGATGTTCAGCGGCGAGGCGATGCCTGTGAACCTGCTGAGCATCAATGCCTACCTCGGTGCGCAGCCGATCGTCGCGGCGCTCGATGCCGGCGCCGACATCGTCATCACCGGCCGCGTGGTCGACAGCGCCGTCACGCTGGCGCCGCTGGTGCACGCCTTCGGCTGGCGCTGGAACGACTGGGACAAGCTCGCGACCGGCAGCCTGGCCGGCCATGTGATCGAGTGCGGCGTGCAGGCGACCGGCGGCATCTTCACCGACTGGGAGCGCGTGCCCGGCTGGGACGACATGGGCTTTCCGATCGCCGAATGCGACGCCGACGGCGCGAGCTTCGTGCTGACCAAGCCGGCGAAAACCGGCGGCCTCGTGATTCCCGCCACCGTCGCCGAGCAGATCGTCTACGAAATCGGCGACCCGCGTGCCTACCTGCTGCCCGACGTGGCCTGCGACTTCTCGCAAGTGCGGCTCGAACAGGATGGCGTCGATCGCGTGCGCGTCAGCGGCGCCGTCGGACGGCCGGCTCCCGCCCGCTACAAGGTCAGCGCCACGTTCGCCGAAGGCTGGCGGCTGCTGGGCACCTTGATGATCGGCGGGCCGGCCGCGGCGCGCAAGGCGCAGCGCGTCGGCGAGGCCATCCTCGAGCGCTGCCGCCGCCTGCTCGCCGAGCGCGGCTTGCCGTACTTCAGCGAAAGCAGCATCGAAGTGCTTGGTGCCGAAAGCACCTACGGTCCGCACGCGCGCACCGGCGACAGCCGCGAAGTGGTGCTGAAGCTCGCGGCCAAGCATGCGTCGCGTGCCGGGCTGGAGCTGCTGGCGCGCGAGCTCGCACCTTCGGCCACCTCGATGGCGCAGGGCATCACCGGCTTCGCGGCCGGGCGGCCTTCGCCGTCGCCGGTGGTGCGGTTGTTTTCCCTGTTGGTCGATCGCGGTGAAGTGCAGGCGCGGGTGAGCGTCGACGGCGAGGCGCTGGACTTTCACGAGGCGCTTTTTCCGGGTGCCGGCGTCGAGCGCGAATCGACGCATGAACGTGATCGCAAGGCGGCGGCATCCGGCCCGACCCAATTAGTGCCCCTGATCCGCATCGCCCATGGACGCAGCGGCGACAAGGGCGACATGGCGAACATCGGCGTCATCGCGCGCTCGCCTGCGGCCTGGGACGTGCTGCGGCGCGTGCTCGATGCCGGCACGGTGGCCGAATACTTCGCGCACGTGGCCGGGGGCCGCGTCACCCGCTACGAGCTGCCGGGCTTTCATGCGCTCAACTTCACGCTGGAGAACGCGTTGGGCGGCGGCGGCGTCGCCTCGCTGCGCTACGACCCGCAGGGCAAGGCTTTTGCTCAAATGCTGTTGGATCTTCCGGTGGAAGTCCCGACCGAATTGCTCGAAAGCCTCCCATGAAAACGACCGCCAACAAAATCTCCGCCAACGTCACACCCATCGCCGTGGGCAAACAGACGCCGCGCCGCTTGCGCCGCGCCGCAGAAATCCTCTCTGCCGCGCGCGAGGTGTTCCTCGAAAAAGGCTTCGAACGCGCGTCGGTGAGCGAAATCGCGACCCGCGTGGGCGTGGTCGAAGGCCTGGTGTACTCGTACTTTCCGACCAAGCGCGACCTGCTCAACGAGGTGTTGCGCGGCATGTACGAGCCGCTGATCCAGGATATCTCCGAGGGCTTTTCGCGCATCGACGGCTTGCGCAGCCGCCTGCGCTTTCTGGTGTGGCGGCACCTTCGGGTGTACGTCGAAGAGCCCAGCCTGTCGCGCATCGTGCTGCACGAGGTGCGCACCAGCCCGGACTACTTCAAGTCGGTGCTGCACGACCTTCACGTGCGCTACACATCGTTCTTGCTGCGCACCGTGCGCGAGGCGGTGGAGCAGGGCGAACTGCCCGCCGACACCGACGCCGAGATGGTGCGCAGCATGGTCTATGGCGGTATCGAGCACCGCATGTGGGCGCTGCTGTTCGGCCGCGGCACCATCGACGTCGAGGCGACGGCGGATCGGTATACGTCGATGCTGCTGAGCGGCGTGCTGACGCCGGTGGCATCGACAGCGACGGCGACAGCCAACATGGCAGCCACCGAGTCCAGTCCCGACGCGGCGCTGCCGCGCGACGACATCGAGCGCCGGCTCGCGCGGCTCGAACGCATCGTGGCCGATGGCCTGGCCCCTCCGAAGCGACGCAAGACGTCCTCCTGATCCTCATCTCCCTGCAATGACTTCCATCCACAAGCTCTTCATCGCGAACCGCGCCGAGATCGCGCTGCGCATCGTGCGCACCGCCCACCGTCTGGGCATCGAAACCGTGGTGCCATGGCACCGGCAAGACCGCGCCGGTCCGGCGCTGCTGGCGGCGACGGAGACAGTGGAAG
>JAQGMP010000502.1 GCA_028292285.1 Variovorax sp.
TCGTTCGCACAAGCCCGCGAGCGCCTGAAGTCCGACGGATTTCGGGGTCAGCAGATTTCGGTGCGATTCCGAAGCCGACGGTCACAGTCCGGATGAAAGAGAGCGCGAACCGTCTGCATTGCTGCGCGCGAACGCCGTGCGGCAGTGCCGTCGTCTTCGTGCGCCCTGATTCAGGAAACCTGCTTTTCTCGTCAGAGGCACCATGAGTCAGATCAACGACCTTCCCCTTTCCGTCACCGCCGCCACCGATGCGCCGCGCGGCAATCGCATCGCCTTCGTCGAAGCGCAATGGCACGCCGACATCGTGCATCAGGCGCGCGACGCATTTCTCGCGGAGATGGAGCGGCTCGGCGTACCGGCCGACACCATCGACGTGTTCGATGTGCCCGGTGCATTCGAGATTCCGTTGCACGCCAAGCGACTTGCAAATTCGGGCAGGTACGCCGCGATCGTCGGCTGCGCGCTGGTCGTCGACGGCGGCATCTACCGCCACGAGTTCGTCGCCACCACCGTGGTCAACAGCCTGATGGCGCTGCAGCTCGAAACCGGCGTGCCGATCCTGTCGGCCGTGCTCACGCCGCATCACTTTCATGAGCATGTGGAACACCGCAAATACTTCCACCGCCACTTCGCGGTGAAGGGGACGGAAGCTGCCGAAGCCTGCGTGAAAACGATCGAAGGGCTGCGAAAAGTCGACGCGCTGCTGGCGGGCTGAAAGACGTCAGGCCGCCGCGGGCGCTGCGCCGTACAACCGGCGGGTGCGCAGCAACAGCAGCACCGCGATCGACATGTTGAGCAGGTTCCACGCGATGCCGTTGACAAAGGCCGCGTGGTAGCTGCCGGTGAGGTCGAACACCTTGCCCGACATCCAGCCGCCCAGCGCCATGCCCAGCAGCGTGCAGCCGAGGACGGTGCCGACACGCGCGCTGGCCTCGGCTGGCGGAAAGTATTCGCGGACGATGATCGCGTAAGCCGGAACGAGGCCGCCCTGGAACAAGCCGAACATCGCCGACACCACGAAGAGCGGCACCATGCCGTCGAACGGCAAGAACATGAAAAGCGCCACGCACTGCAGCACAGAGCCGAGCAACAGCGTGCGCAGGCCGCCAATGCGGTCGCAGATGGCGCCGGAGACCAGACGGCTCACGATGCCGCAGGCAAGCATCAACGACAGCATTTGCGCCCCGCGCGCTGCGCCGAAACCGAGGTCGGTGCAGTAGGCGACGATGTGGACCTGCGGCATCGCCATCGCCACGCAACAGGCCGCGGCGGCCACGCACAGCAGGCCTTGCGCAACGCCGAGGCTGAAGCCGAAGGGGCGTGTCGACGTGGCGGCAACAGCGCGATTCGCAACCGCTGCGGGGGCGCCATCCATGACCGTCGCCGGTGGCCGCGTGCGCATGAACAACGCCAGCCCCGCCATCGCCAGCCCGCAGAACAGGCCGAGGCCCACGTAGGTGGCGCGCCAGCCGGCAGCTTCCACGGACTTCTGCACGATGGGCGGCCACACGGCCCCCGCAAGATAGTTGCCGCTGGCGCACACGGCCACTGCCATGCCGCGGCGCTTGACGAACCACAGCGAGGTGTCGGCCACCAAGGGCGCGAATACCGCACCGCTGCCCAGCCCGACGAATACGCCCTGCACCACCGAGAAAGCGACGATGCCGCCCGCCAGGCTGGACGCCGAGAAGCCGACTCCCACGCACACGGCACCCAGCAGCAGCGGCCACATCACGCCGTAGCGGTCGGCGAGCTTGCCCATGACGATCCCGCCCAAACCGAAGCCGATCATCAGCAGCGTGTAGGGCAGCGAGGCCTCGGCCCGCGCCACCCCGAAGTCGGACTGGATTGCCGGCAACACCACCGACACCACGTACATGCCGCAACTGCCGACCGTCATGATCAGCAGCGTGACTACGAGCCGCAGCATCGCATAGCGCGAATCGGGCTGGTGTCGTTGCAAGAGGGTCGTCGGCATGGCGCTCAGTGTGCACGCCGCGGCAGGTCGGGCACAGAGGCCGCCGCGTTCAAGCGGCCGCGGGAACCAGCGAAGTCCGACGTACGCGCGTCACGTTGAACGCGCTCGCGATGAGCACGCCCTGCACCAGCGCCAGTCCGACGATCACGCTCATGTACTGCCCGTTGTCCATCAAGCGGCCGAAGACCAGCGGGGCCAAGGCCTGACCGATGTCGAGGCCGGCATAGACGACACCGTAGACACGCCCCGTCGCGTTGGGCGGCGTCGAGCGCTTCACCAGCAGATCGCGCGACGGCCCGGCGATGCCCGATGCGAAACCCATGGCGCCGAAGAGCACCGGCACCAGCATGCCGGGGAAGTCCGCGAAGGCCATCACCAAGGCCAATGCTGCGGCCACGCCGAAGCCCGCGCCGACGATGCGCTCGCAGCGGGTCGGGTCCGATGCGAGGAAGCCGCCAAGGACCATGCCCGCCGCGCTCGCCACCATGTAGACCGTCAGGCACACCGCGACCAGGCCGACCGGCACGTCGTGCAGATGGCCGGCTGCGACGGGTGCGAAGGTTTGCACCACGCTGATCACGGCAGCGTAGAAAAAGAAGAAGGCGAAGCACATCCAGACCGCGGGGATGCGCAGGAAATCGAACTCGCCGCCGATGGGTGCGGGCTCGCCCTGGCCGGTGGCTTTTTGCACCGTCTTGACGTCGAGCGACAGCACGCTGCGGTAGACCCACAGCACCAGCAGCACGACCACGGCCAGCACACCGGCCGATGCCAGCGCCACGCGCCACGAATACGCCATGGCGATCGGCACCACGAAGGCCGGCGCCAGCGCCCAACCGAGGCTGCCGGTGATGCCGTGCACGCTGTACGCATGCCCCAGCCGCGTCGGCGCGACCTTGCGGTTGAAGAGCGTGTAGTCGACCGGATGAAAGACCCCATTGCCGATGCCGCCCAGCACCGCGAAGGCCAGCAGCATCCAGTAGCTCGTCGCCATCGCGTAGCCGAAAGCCGCCAGCGCCAGCGCGCCGAGCCCGACGAAGAGCACCGGACGCGGGCCCAGCTTGTCGACGATGAAGCCCGAGGCCGCCTGCACCATGCACGAGACCACGAAGAACACGGTCAGCACGGCACCGAGTTCCGTATAGCTGACGTTGAATGCGTCCTTCAGCCACGGGAACAACGGCGCCAGCACCAGTTGGCTGAAGTGGCTGACAGCATGCGCAAGGCCGACCAGACCGATCAGCTTTGCATCGGCACGCAAGGTCGGTGTCGAAGATGAAACGGCTGCAGCGGTGGCGGCGGGAGAAGACATGGATTGCTACAAATATGACGGTCGGGCTCCGATCCTATGTCGGCGCCGCACGTCAGAATGGCGATACAGCGACAACATTTGTCGAAACCATGCCAGCCACTGCTTCTCTTCCTGAACCCCTCCCGTCGCCGGCCGCGGCCAGCGTCTTGACCGCGCCGTCGATGAGCGTCGGCCCGCTCACGCCGCACCTTTATGCGCCCGACGCCGTGCGTCCGCTGCGCGCCAAGGAGCACTTCCTCAAGGCCGATACGCTGGTCGAGCTGCACGCACATCCGTGGCCGCAACTCACCTTCTCGACGCGCGGCGTGATCCGGCTCAGCACCGAAGACGGCAGCTACATCGTGCCGCCGTCGCGCGCGCTCTGGGTGCCGGCCGACATGCAGCACAGCATCACGCTGATCGAAGACGCGGAGCTGCGCACCGTCTACCTGCACGCCTGGATCGCGCCGGCCTGGGAAAAATGCGAGGTGCTCGAAATCAGCCCGTTGCTGCGCGCGTTGATGCTCGCACTCGACACCACGCCCGACGGCCTGGCGCCGGCCGACCCGCATGCGCCCCAGCGCGAACGCATGATCGCGCCGTTGCTGGTGGACGAGGTGGAGCGCGCCACGCCGATCCGCCTCGACGTGCCGCTGCCCGCCGACAAGCGACTGCGCCAGCTGTGCGAGGCGCTGCTGCGCAACCC
>JAQGMP010000293.1 GCA_028292285.1 Variovorax sp.
CAAGCTCGGTATCCGGCCGGAGTACCTGCGCATCGCCGCGCCGCAAGCGGCTGGTGCCGTACCCGCGACCGTCACGCAGGTGCAGGACGTCGGCACCCATTCGATGCTGAGCGCCGACGCCGCCGGAACCAGGCTCAAGGCGCGACTGCATTCCGATCAGGTGCCGCCTGCTGTCGGCGACACCGTCTGGCTCAGGGTGCTCGATTCGCACACCTGCTACTACCGCGACGAGGAGCTGATCGCATGAGGCACATCACATGAGCACGACAGCCAAACCCATCAATCAGAAAGCCTGGTGGCTGGTGCTGCCGGTGCTGATCTGCGTCGCCTTCTCGGCCATCGTGCCGCTGATGACGGTGGTCAACTATTCGGTGCAGGACATCATCTCGCCGGAGCGCCGCGTCTTCGTCGGCACGGAATGGTTCGCTTCGGTGATGCGCGACGACGAACTGCATTCGGCGCTGTATCGGCAGCTCGGCTTCTCGTTCTCGGTGCTGCTGGTCGAGATACCGCTGGGCATCTGCCTGGCGCTGTCGATGCCCGCAACAGGCTGGAGGTCGTCGGCGGTGCTGGTCGTCGTGGCGCTGTCGCTGCTGATTCCATGGAATGTCGTCGGCACCATCTGGCAGACCTACGGGCGCGCCGACATCGGCCTGCTGGGCTACATGCTGCAAAAGATGGGCATCGACTACAGCTACACCGGCAATGCGGCGGATGCGTGGCTCACCGTGCTGGTGATGGACGTGTGGCACTGGACGCCGCTCGTGGCATTGCTCTGCTATGCGGGCCTGCGATCGATCCCCGACGCCTACTACCAGGCCGCCCGCATCGACGGCGCCAGCAAGTTCGCGGTGTTCCGCTACATCCAGCTGCCAAAGATGCGCGGCGTGCTGATGATCGCGGTGCTGCTGCGGTTCATGGACAGCTTCATGATCTACACAGAGCCGTTCGTGCTGACGGGTGGTGGCCCTGGGAATGCAACGACTTTCCTGTCGCAGTACCTGACGCAGAAGGCGGTGGGGCAGTTCGACCTGGGTCCGGCGGCTGCGTTCTCGTTGATCTACTTCCTGATCATCTTGCTGCTGTGCTTCGTGCTCTACAACTGGATGCAGCGGGTGGGTACGCAGACTGTGGAGGTGGAGCAATGAACGGCTGTCTGTCCTTGGGGCGCGATCACGCCGACGGGGTGCCTTGCTCCGCGAATGTCCCCCGCCCTTCGGGCTCCTCCTTTATTTCGCTGCGCAAGGCACCCCACCGACGTGACCGTTGCACACGACGGTCGCTGATCGGTGCCACACCACGAGCTTGTCCACGTGCGCAGGGCATCGGGTGCTTCCCGCAGCGAAATAAAGGAGGAGCCGAAGGCGGGGGACATTCGCGGAGGGAAGTACCCGGTGGCCTGCGCACGCCCGACTGCGGCAGTGCGTCGTTCCAACACCTCAGAACAAGGATCAAGAAAACATGAGCGCGAACATCAGAAAACTCGTCATTCAAGTCGACGAGGTCCGAAAAGAGATGGGCCAGACCATCGATCCGCCGACGCGCCGTGCCGTCGCCATCGCCGTCATCGAGAATCCGTACGCCGGCCGCTACAGCGAGAACTTGGATGAGCTCATCGCCATCGGTGAAGAGCTCGGTGCGCTGCTCGGACAAAAGGCGGTTGCGGCTTTGGGCATCGCGCCCGGCGACGCCGAAAGTTACGGCAAGGCCGCCATCGTCGGCGAAGCCGGCGAGCTCGAACATGCGGCCGCCATCCTGCATCCAAAGCTCGGCGCGCCGTTGCGCATCGCGGTCGAAAAAGGTGCCGCGCTGGTGCCGTCGAGCAAGAAGCGCGGCACGCTCGGCACCGCCATCGACGTGCCGCTCGGCCACAAGGATGCGGCCTTCGTGCGCAGCCACTTCGATGCGATCGAAGCGCGTGTATCGGATGCGCCGCGCGCCAATGAAATCGTGGTCGCGGTAGCGGTCACCGACAGTGGCCGTCCTTTGCCGCGTATCGGCGGCCTCAAGGCCAGCGAGATCAAAGGCGAAGACGGCCTTCGCTGAGTTCGATCGCAGCCCAGTTTCAGTTCCAGTCACCTCTTCTTTTTTTGCTGTCCTCAAGGAGTTTCCCGATGAACCCATTGCGTCATGTTTTCAGCGCCGCGGCCCTCGCCGTGTTCGCCATCGCCGTCGTGCCCGCCCATGCGCAGGGCGTGATCAAGATCGGCGAAGTCAACAGCTACAAGTCGCAGCCCGCCTTCCTCGAGCCCTACAAGAAGGGGATGGAGCTGGCTGTCGAAGAGCTCAACGCCAAGGGCGGCGTCAACGGCAAGAAAATCGAGCTGATCACGCGCGACGACAACGCGAACCCGGGCGATGCGGTGCGTGTGGCCGAAGAGCTGGTGGCGCGCGAAAAGATCGACGTGCTGACCGGCACCTTTTTGTCGAACACCGGCCTTGCCGTCGCCGACTTCGCCAAGCAAAAGAAGATCTTCTTCCTGGCCGGCGAACCGCTGACCGACAAGATGACCTGGCAAGGCGGCAACGAGTACACGTACCGCCTGCGTCCCGGCACTTACATGCAGGCCGCGATGCTGGTGCCTGAAGCCGTCAAGCTGAACAAGAAGCGCTGGGCCGTTGTGTACCCCAACTACGAATACGGCCAGTCGGCGGTCGCCGCGTTCAAGACGCTGCTGAAGGCGGCGCAGCCCGATGTCGAGTTCGTCGCCGAA
>JAQGMP010000307.1 GCA_028292285.1 Variovorax sp.
CCGCTTCTTCAGCCGCCTTCTTTTCGCCTTCGTCCTGCAGTTTGCCGAGGTCGACCGCGCCCTTGGCGACGCTTTGCAGCGGCGTGCCGTCGAACTCGTTGAGGTAGTTGAGCGCCCACTCGTCGACACGGTCGGTCATCAACAGGACCTCGATGCCCTTCTTCTTGAAGACCTCGAGCTGCGGACTGTTCTTCGCGCCCGCCAGCGTGTCGGCGGTGATGTAGTAGATGGCGTCCTGGCCTTCTTTCATCCGCGTCTTGTAGTCGGCAAAGCTGACCCTCACCGCATCGGTCGTGCTCGACGCGAAGCGCAGCAGCTTGGCGATGCGGTCGCGGTTGCCGTTGTCTTCGCCCAGGCCTTCCTTCAGCACGGCACCGAACTCGGCGTAGAACTTGGCGTACTTGCCGGCGTCTTCGGACGTGGCGGCTTCGGCCGCGTCGTCCTTCTTGTCGACGACATCGGTGACGCCGTCGTCGGCCTTTTCCGCGGGTGCGGCTTCAGCCGATGCGGCAGTCGCCTTCTTCGCCAGGTCTTCCAGCATCGACAGCACGCGCTTGGTGCTGCCTTCGCGGATCGCCTTCACGTCGCGGCTTTCTTGCAGCAGCTCGCGGCTCACGTTGAGCGGCAGGTCAGCCGAGTCGATCACGCCCTTGACGAAGCGCAGGTAGCTCGGCATCAGCGCCTCGGCGTCGTCCATGATGAAGACGCGCTTGACGTACAGCTTGACGCCCGCGCTCTTGTCGCGGTTCCACAGATCGAACGGCGCCTTGGCCGGGATGTAGAGCAGCTGCGTGTACTCGGTCGAGCCTTCGACGCGGTTGTGGCTCCAGGTCAGCGGTGCCTCGTAGTCGTGGCTGATGGCCTTGTAGAACTCGACGTACTGCTCGGGCGTGATGTCTTTCTTGGCACGGCTCCACAAGGCGTTGGCCTTGTTGACGGTTTCCCATTCGCCGGTCTTGACCATGTCGCCCGGCTGATCGTTCTCGCCCTCTTTCCACTCCTCTTTTTCCATGAGGATGGGCAGCGAGATGTGGTCGGAATACTTGCCGACGATCTGCTTGATCTTCCAGGCGTTGAGGTATTCCTCTGCGTCTTCACGCAGGTGCAGCGTGACGCTGGTGCCGCGCTCGGCGCGCGTGATGGTGTCGACCTCGAAATCGCCGGCACCGCCGCTGACCCAGCGCACGCCGTCTTCGGTCGGCAGGCCGGCACGGCGAGACTCGACCGTGATCTTGTCGGACACGATAAAGCCGGAGTAGAAGCCGACGCCGAACTGCCCGATCAGCTGAGCGTCGGCCTTCTGGTCGCCGCTCAGCTTGCTCATGAAGTCCTTGGTGCCGCTCTTGGCAATCGTGCCGAGGTTGTCGATCGCCTCTTGCCGCGACAGGCCGATGCCGCGGTCGGCAATGGTCAACGTGCGCGCCGCCTTGTCGAAGCTGATGCGAACGTCGAGCTCGGGCTGGTTCTCGTACAGGTCGGGCTGGTCGATGGCTTCGAAGCGCAGCTTGTCGCAGGCGTCGGACGCGTTGGAGATCAGTTCGCGAAGAAAGATCTCCTTGTTCGAGTACAGGGCGTGCGTGACCAGATGAAGCAGCTGGGCGACTTCGGCCTGAAATGGGAGTTTGGTGCTGGAGGGTTCGGACATGGCTCTGACGTGGGTGCGAAAGCCGAAAATTCTAGTTCAGCCCCTCGTTCATCGCGGCTGCGACTCGACTTCCTGCGTCCAGCGTTCGATCAGCCGCTTGCGCTCGGCCGCCTTGCCGTACTTCTCGAAGTCGTACTTGATGAGCTTGATGCCGTCGGACGAAGGGATGCGCGGGTCCGGCTTGAAGGTCTTGTTGGCCGGCGTCTGAAAGCTGCCCGCCGTGGCGCCGATCTTCTGGCCCGCCGGGCTCATCAGAAAGTCGTAGTACCTGATGGCGTTGGCCTTGTTGCGCGAACCCTTGACCAATGCGATGCCACCGATTTCGTAGCTCGTGCCCTCGCACGGTGCCGCCGTCTTCACCGGGAATTTGTCGAAGCGCCACTTCTCGAAACCGAACAAGAAGCTGACGCCGATCGCGACCTCGCCCTTGGCCACGTTGGGCGCTTGCGCCTGGCCGCTGCGGGTGTAGGTCGTGACGTTCTTGTGCAGCTTCTTCAGATAGTCGAAGGCCGCGTCTTCCCCCATCTGCTGCACCAGGCCGGCGATGATGGTGTAGGCCGTGCCGCTCGACGCCGGGTGCGAAATTTCGATCTCGCCCTTGTATTCGGGCTTGACCAGGTCGGCCCAGCACTTCGGTTCCGGCAGCTTCTTTTTCTTGAGCACATCGGTGTTGAAGCCAAAGCCGATCACGCTCGTATAAAAGCCGCCGACCTGGTTGCCCGACATCGCGTACTGGCGCACCGCCCACTCGTACAGGTCGTTGATGTAGGCAGGCCGGTACGCATCGAGCAAGCCTTGTTCGGCGGCTTGCAAGAACGGATCGCCCGTGCCGCCCCACCAGATGTCGGTCTTGGGGTTGGCCGCTTCGGCACGCAGCTGCGCGCCAATCTCGCCGGTGCCCTTGTGCGCCTGATTCACCTTGATGCCGGTCGCACGCGTGAACGCTGCGGCCGCCTCTTCGCACCAGCCGACGTCGGTGCTGCACAGCGCGTTGACGCTGCCTTGCTGCGCCTGTGCGCTCGTCGAGGCCAAGACGAAAGTGCTGGCCATGAGCAGGCGGGCGATGGTGGTTTTCAAGGCGCATGGATTCATGGCTGCAAAGCGTAGCCGCAAAGCACCTCAGCGAAATGAGGGTTATCCGTGAACAACTGGACTGGCTGTCTCCGCCTCCGGCCGCGGATGTGAGATATGTCCTACGCGTCTGCCTAGAATCCGCCGCTCCAACACACACAAGGAATCAGGGATATGGAACACAGCACTTCTAAAAAATGGGCCGCCGAGTTCATCGGCACTTTCTGGCTCACGTTCGGCGGCTGCGGCAGCGCGGTTCTGGCCGCGGCCTTCCCGGCCCTCGGCATCGGCTTTGCCGGCGTCTCGCTCGCTTTCGGCCTGACGGTGCTGACCGGCGCCTATGCACTGGGCGGCATCTCAGGCGGCCACTTCAACCCGGCCGTGTCGGTCGGCCTGGTGGTCGGCGGCCGCTTTCGCGCGAGCGAACTCGCGGGCTACATCGTGTCGCAAGTGCTCGGCGCCATCGCCGGTGCCGGCGTTCTCTACCTCATCGCCACGGGCAAGACCGGTGCCGATGTCGGCGGCTTCGCCACCAACGGCTACGGCGCGCATTCGCCCGGTGGCTACAACATGATGTCGGCGCTGCTGATCGAAGTGGTCCTTACCGCCATCTTCCTGATCGTCATCCTGGGCACCACGTCCAAGCGCAATCCTGCCGGCTTCGGCGGACTCGCCATCGGCCTGTGCCTGACGTTGATCCACCTGATTTCGATCCCGGTGACCAACACGTCGGTCAACCCGGCGCGCAGCACTGGCCCAGCGCTGTTCGGCCCGAGCTATGCCATCGGCGAACTGTGGCTGTTCTGGGTCGCGCCGATCGTCGGCGCCATCCTCGGCGCGCTGATCTACAAGCTGCTGCTCACGTCGCCTGCGGACGAACCGCACCCGACGCTGGCGCGCGATATTCCCGCGGCCTGAGCCAAACCCACTCGAACAAAAGCCATCAGGCCGCGAGGCCCGATGGCTTTTTTTTGCCTTCCGGTCTTCGCTCTTTTACGAGCCGGCCTTCATCGGCAGCGCGGTCGACTGGCCGATCGCTTCCGTGCCGCTCGGATGGGCTGCCAGCACGGCGCCCTTGTAGACCTCGTCGGACGAGGTGTTGCCGGTGGGCATCGGCATGGCGGTGGACTGGCCCGTTGCTTCGGTGCCGGTCGGGCGCGCAGCAGCCATCGCGCCTTTGTTCACCTCTTCGCTGGAAGCGGTGCCGGCGATGGACATGGAGGTGGACTGGCCGATCGCCTCGCTGCCGCCGCCGTTCCAGGCCGCGGTCTGCGCGGAGGCTGCGACCGAGCCGAGAGCGGTCACAGCTGCGAAGGCGCCGAGCGCCAAAAGTCGAGTGGAAGCTTGCATGATGGTCTCCTTGGGTATCGTGGGTCTCGTGCCGAAGGCGAGATGCTTTTCGACCGACCTGCAATCACTCTAGCCCCGCTGACTGAGGCGCCCGTGAGCGGAGAATTACGCCGAGATGAGCGGAAAATTAGGCGGGTATGACGGGCAAATACACCCGTGCGACGACGCCCGGTCCGCCCTCGTCCAGCGAGCGGTTGCGCAATGCGATGCGCATGCCATGCCGGGCCGCCGCGGCCTGCGCGATCGACAGCCCCAGGCCGCTGCCGCCCGCCGCCGCGCCCGGCACCCGAAAGAAGCGATCGAACACGCGTCCCATCAGGTCCGATGGAATGCCTGGCCCATGGTCGACGACGTCCACCACCGGTCGCCCTTCGACCGCATGCAGGCGCACATCGACCGCGCTGCCCTGCCGCGTGTAGCGCAATGCGTTGTCGATCAGGTTGTCGAAGACACAGCGCAGTTCGCTCGCCGGTGCGTTGACGAGCAAGTACACCTGTCCTTCGAAGCCGACATCGACGCCGCGCTGGTCGGCCAGCACCATCAGGTTGCCGAGGCTGTCGCGCAGCAGTGCCGCCAAGTCGACCGGCGCCGCCGCGGCGGTCGATGCCGGCGCCTCTTGCCGGGACAGCGACAGCAACTGATCGACCAGATGCCGCGCCCGCGTCACGCCCGCTTCGAGCTGTTCAAAGCGCTGTGCCGCATCGCCGTCGCTCGCCACATGCGGCCGCAGCGCTTCGAGCTGCAGCGTGATTGCCGCGATCGGGCTGCGCAGCTCGTGCGCCGCGTCCTGCACGAAGCGCCGCTGCGTCGCGAAGGCGGCACGCAGCCGTGCCAGCAACCCGTTGAAGGCATCGACCAGCGGAGTGATTTCTTCTGGCACGCGCGCCACCGACAGCTCCGACAGGCTGCGCTCGTCTTGCGCCACCACATCGCGCGCCACGGCCCGGAGCGACCGCGACGCTGCCGTGACGATGATCCACAGAATCAACATCGCCAACGGCAGCAACAACGCGATCGGCAGGCCTTCGAACAACGCACGCCGGATGACGCGATGCCGGCGGAAGTCATCGCTCTGCACCACCTGCACCCGCAGCCGGTCTTCGCGCGCGCCGGGCGCCGTGTACACGCGCCACGTCGCGTCGTCGCCCAGGCCGGTGCGCACATCGCCGAAGCCCGTCCCCGGCTGCAGCGGCACCGCCAGCGCGGGCCAGCTGCTTGCCAGCAGGGTGTCGCCGTCGGCGCTCCACAGCTGCAGCACGAAGGCGCCGCGCGCGAGATCCGTTGCATTGGCCAGCGGCAGCAACGGGGGCGGTTTGCGATGCGACGTATAGGACTCGGCCACCAGCCGCATCTGGTCGTCCATGAAGTTGTGCACCAGCCGGCCGTAGACGACGTAGGCAAACCAGGCCGTCAGGCCGGCGGCGACAAGGTGCAAGGTCAGCAGCCACCACAGCAGCTGGCTGCGCAGCGAGCGCGGACGGCCCCACGCGCTGTTTGCGCGGAGGGCACGCAGCGCACCGATCACGCAGGCACCACGCGCCAGCCCAACCCGCGCACGTTGCGGATGGCATCCGGGCCGATCTTGCGGCGCATGCCGTGGATCAGCACATCGACGGCGTTGCTCGTCACTTCTTCGCCCCAGCCGTAGATGCGGTGCTCGAGCTGGTCGCGCGAAAGAATGGCGCCGGGCCGCTCGAGCAACGCGTGCAGCAACGCGAACTCGCGCGCGGTAAGGGCCTCGCGCTCGCCCTCGATCAGCACCTCGCGGGTCGTCAGGTCGAGCTGCAAGGCGAGCGTGCCGACCAGCGAATGCGCACTCCCGTCGCGCCGCCGGATGACCGCCCGCATGCGCGCCAGCAGCTCGCGAAACTCGAAAGGCTTCAGCACATAGTCGTCGGCGCCGAGGTCGAGGTTCTGGATACGGTCGTCCAGCCCGTCGCGCGCGGTCAACACCAGCACCGGCGTGAGGTCGCCGCGCTCGCGGGCGCGGCGCAGCACCTCGGTGCCGTCCTGCTTGGGCAGGCCGAGGTCGAGCAGCACGCAGGTGTAGCCGCCATCGGACATCGCACTTTGCGCGAGCAAGCCGTCGCGCACCCAGTCGACCGACCAGCCGGCGCCTTCGAGCGCCTGCATCAGGCTGCGCCCGATCATGTCGTCGTCTTCCACCAGCAGTACGCGCACGCCGTCTCCTTGCTTCGTGATCCCAAGGCGCGAGGCTACGCCGCTTTTCTTAGGGTGACCTGAGTGGTCGAGCCCGTCCATAGTGGGCGAGTCAGGTGCCGCTGGGAAGCGGCGCCCAGCATGCGCATTTTTCAGGAGTTCTCCGCATGAAGTCTTTCGTCAAGTCGTTGCTGGCCGCCGCCGGCCTGGTCGGCATGCTGGCCGCGCAGGCACAAACCCTTCCGGCCGATGCGCCCGCGGGCAGCACGGTGCAATGCAAGGACGACAGCTACGCCTCGCCCGACGCCAAGTCAGGCGCCTGCCGCGGACACAAGGGCATCAAGACCTGGTACGGCAAGGCAGGCGGCGCAGCCACACCGGCCGTTGCTGCCGCAGCTCCTTCCGCAACCGCTGCAACACCCGCCGTGCAAACGCAATCGGCCGCTGTGAGCAAGACCAACATCGCGCCTTCGACCGGCGGCGCCACCAAGACCCCGGCGAAGAACGATCCGTCGACCATGACCGCGGCGCCCGGCGGCGGTGCCGGCAAGGTGTGGGCCAACGACGAGAGCAAGGTCTACCACTGCATGGGCGACCGCTACTACGGCAAGACCAAGAAGG
>JAQGMP010000317.1 GCA_028292285.1 Variovorax sp.
ACATAGTCGCGGTCATCGGCGCGCTCCGGCTTCCACGCCCTGATCACATGCCGAATGGCGCAATCGGCGTCTTCGCTTTTCAGCTCCAGCGTGCGGCGCCCGATCGTCGCGAAGACGCGCGCACGACCCGTCGACTCCTGCTTCCGATAGCGCTTGAAGAAGCGATAGAAGTGCTTGTAGTGGCTGACCTCGTCCGCGGCGATGCGCGCCGTGAGCTGCTGCAGCAGCGGCTCGGTCGTGCTGTGCGCCAGCGCTCCGTAGTAGGTTGCGGTGCCGGTTTCGACCACGCAGCGTGCCGCCAGCTCCAGCGCGCGCGTCGGCGCCAGCAGTTCGACCTTGCAGTAGGCCGCGTACTCGCCGAGGAAAGCGTCGAAGGCCGCCTGCCAGTCGAACTCCGGCCAGACGCGCTGCACATAGGCGCGCAAGGCACGCCCGTGCTCGAGTTCCTCCGGCTCCCAATGGTCGCGAAGCCAGTCGGCCACCTCGGCGTCGCCCGCGAAAAAGTCGATCAGGTTCTGCGTATAGAGGTCGGAGCCGCTCTCCACGAAAGAGGCGCAGCTCGTCAGGTAGAACAGGTTCTCGTCCCCGCGCACATCGCCGAGCGCGATACGCGAAAAATCCAGATCCTCCGCCTTCCATCGGGCGGCCTCGTGCGCTGACATGTGCGGTCCTCGGGTTGTGGATTCAACCTTGGGCTATTCTTGGCCTGCCGTTCCGGGCACTCTGTAGGTGCGCAACCAATTCAACGCTGCTCGCGGTATCTCGCCACATCTCGACATCACGTAGAAAAATCGAGCCCGAGATGGACGTCTTGCAGCACCGCGTCGACCAGCGCGATCGGGTCGTCGAAGGCCGTCGTCGATCTGAGGACGCCGCGCAAGCGATGGTCGATCAGCAGCGTGGCGAGACCGTGCACGTAGGCCCATGCGGCGGTGACGCGCATGGCGTCTGCCCGCGACAGCGTCACCGGCACCGGCCCCTTGGGCGGCCCCATTGGCAGCGCCGCACCGCCGATGGTCGGCGCCATGACGCGCATCGCTGCGGCCGCCGCTTCGCGCAGCGACGGGCGCCGCATGTCGATGATTTCGTTGCGGAACATCAGCCCGAACAGCGCGGCGTTTTCATAGGCGAAATGCACGTAGGCATGGCCGATGGCGTTGCGCCGCGACGGGGCATCCGCGGTATCGCCCATGGCCGACACCATGGCGTCGCGCAAACGCAGGAAACCCAGCGCGGCGAGCTCGCTCAGCAAGCCCGTGGTATCGCCGAAGTGGTGCTTGGGCGCGGTGTGCGACACATCGGCCTCGCGGGCGATGGCACGCAGGCCCAGGCCGGCAATGCCATCGCGCACCAGCACGGCTTCGGCCGCGGCGAGCAGCGTTTCGGGCAGCGACCCATGGTGATACGGCCTTGGCGGTGCGGCCGTCTTCCTGGGGATTTTCGGGGCGAGGGTGGCTCGGGGAGGCTTGGGAACAGCGGTCGTGGTCATGAAGCGGCAATCGATCGGGCAAAATCTTAACACTGGAAAAATCACTTGACAGTCCGCGTCGGCTCTGAGATATTTCCATTGGAAAGATAATTCGCATCGCCGCGATCCCGGCGACAAAAGGAACCTTCCCATGAATGAAGCGACCCCACGCCGCACCGCGGCACCACCGAACATGGCGCCGATCGATTTCGAAACAGAAGTCGGCCCGCTGCCGTTGCACGGAACATTGCCCGAAAGTCTTCGCGGCACGCTGGTGCGCAACGGACCCAATCCGCATGTGCCCGACCCGAAGGCCCATTGGTTTTCAGGCGACGGCATGCTCCACGCCTTTCACATCGCCGACGGTGCGGTGCACTACCGCAACCGCTGGGTGCGCACCGGCCCGTCGGACGGCGTTGCCAACACCAATGTGATCGGTCATGCGGGCCGCGTGCTGGCGCTCGAAGAAGCGCACCTGCCGATCGCGATCGATCTGGCCACGCTCGACACGCTGGGCGCCACGGACTTCGAGGGCGGCCTGCAGCACCGCGTCACCGCCCATCCCAAGACCGATCCGCTCACCGGCGAACTCCTGTTCTTCGGCTACGGCACGCCCGAGTCGCTTTCCTGCGGCATGAGCTTCGGCGCCATCTCGCGCGACGGCCGCGTCACGCGGCTGGAGCACTTCGACGCGCCCTACGCGAGCATGGTCCACGACTTCGCGGTCAGCGCCGAACACGTGATGTTCCCGGTGATGCCGCTCACCGCCAGCCGCGAGCGCGCGCAATCGGGCCGCCCGCCGTTCGCATGGGAGCCAGCGTACGGCACACGCGTCGGCATGATGCCGCGCAACGGCAGCACCGAAGACCTGGTCTGGTGGTCGGGGCCGGCCTGCTACGTGTTCCACGTCATGAACGCGTGGGAGGCCGGCAACAGCGTCTTCGTCGACGTCATGCAGTTCGGCATGCCGCCGCTCTTTCCGTACCCGGACGGCTCGCCGGCAGGCGACAGCCGCACGCCGTCGCGCCTCACGCGCTGGGCCTTCGACCTGGACAACCCGGCGCACGAGTTCACGCAGACCGTGCTCGAAGAAACCCGCGGCGAATTCCCGCGCATGGACGAGCGCTTCGCCGGGCGGGCGTATCGCCACGGCTGGTTCGCCGGCCACGTCGCGCTGGACGACGGCGAGGTCCGCATGTACGCGAGCGTGGTTCACGTCGACCACGCCACGGCCAGGCGCGACGTGTTCACCTTCGACGCGCCCGACCTGGTGTCCGAAGCGGTTTTCGTGCCGCGCGCACCCGATGCCGACGAAGGCGACGGCTGGCTGCTCGCCACCGTGTGGCGCGGCCGGAGCAACACCAGCGACGTCGTCGTCTTCGATGCGCGCGACGTCGCCAGGGGGCCGGTCTGCACCGCCTCGTTGCCGCACCGCGTGCCGGTCGGTTTTCACGGCAACTGGTTCCCGGAGGGGCCGACCCCATGAACATGCTGCTCGGCTTTGCGCCCTTTATCGTCTTCGCGGTGTTCGACCGCATGCTCGGCACCGTGCCCGCACTGTCGGCCGCGGCGCTGCTCTCCGCGGCCTTTCTGCTGCGCGATTGGCTGAGTCCGAAGCGCACGGTGAAGCTGCTGGAGATCGGCACCGTCGTGCTGTTCGGCGGGCTCGCGCTCTACGCCATCGTGCTCGCGGCCGACTGGCCGCTGCTCGGCGTGCGGCTGCGCGTCGACGCCGGCCTGTTGATCGTCGTGCTTGTGTCGATGGCCGTGCGGCAACCCTTCACCTTGCAGTACGCCAAGGAGCAAACGCCGCCGGAGGTGTGGGTTCAGCCGGCTTTCATGAAGACGAACTACGTGCTCACGGCCGCCTGGGCCGCCGCGTTCGGCCTCATGGTGCTGGCCGATGTCGCGATGATCTACCTGCCCGCCATTCCGCTGTGGGTCGGCGTGGCCGTAACCATCGGCGCACTCGTGGCCGCGGTCAAATACACCCAGTGGTATCCGGATCGGGTGCGGGACCGGGTGCAGGATCCGGCGCAGCCGCCGGGGTAGGCTACAAAACATCGTCGCGATATCGGCTTTTGCCTACCCTGAGCCAACGGCACCGCGCCCTATGTTCGGCGCATGCCCACACAGATCCGCAAAGGACAGGCGCCCGGACACATCGACCGCGCCGCGTTCCACGACCGCTTCATGCAACCGTTTCAGGACCCGGCTTTCGGGGCTGAATCCGAGTCGCTTGAACGCATCGAAATCCTTGCTTGGCAAGCGTACGACGAGGGCCGCAAATCGCCCGTCACGCGCAAGGCCGGACCGGGCTATGCAGACCCCGATTACGATCTTTCGATCGACTGGATCGAGGCCAAAGAACGCATCGACGCGGCGCAAGCGGCCTGGGGCAAGCCGGAAACGAAATCGCGTGTGCTGCTGGTCAACGGCTCGCCGCGCAACGACGGCACCTGCCCCGGCGAGAACTCCAAGACGTATCGCATGGTCGAGTTCGCGCGGGAGGTTCTCGAAAGCGCCGGCATCGAGGCCGACGTGCTCGACCTGAGCCTGCTCACTTCCGAATACGGCCGCCAGATCCATCCCTGCAAGGCCTGCGTGTCGACCGCGATGCCGCTGTGCCATTGGCCGTGCAGTTGCTATCCGAACCACTCGCTGGGGCAGACCGGCGACTGGATGAACGAGATCTACCCGCGCTGGGTCGCTGCGCATGCGATCGTGATCGTCGCGCCCGTCTACTGGTACCAGTCGCCGACGCCGCTCAAGGCGATGATCGACCGCCTGGTCTGCGCCGATGGCGGCAACCCCGACATCACCAGCACGCACGGCAAGGAGGTCGCCGAGGCGAAACATATCGAAGCGGAAGGTTGGGATTATCCGAAGCATCTGGCCGGGCGCACCTACGGCGTGGTGGTGCACGGCGACGTCGCCGGCATCGAGGGCGTGCGCCGCGGCCTGTCGGACTGGCTGGACTGGATGGGCATGATCGACGCCGGCCCGATGGCGCGACTCGACCGTTTTATCGGCTACTACGAGTCATACGCCGAGAGCCACGAGACGCTCGACGCCGACCACGATGTGCAGGAAGAGGTCAAGAACGTGGCGCGGGCGGTGTCGGCG
>JAQGMP010000336.1 GCA_028292285.1 Variovorax sp.
GGAGGAATACGGCATCAGCCGCACGCCCTTGCGCGAGGCGCTCAAGGTGCTGGCTGCCGAAGGCCTGATCACGATGAAGGTGCGGCGCGGCGCCTACGTGACCGAGGTGTCGGAGCGCGACCTGGCCGATGTCTATCACCTGCTCTCCCTGCTCGAAGGCGATGCCGCAGCGACGGTGGCCGCCACGGCGACCGAAGTGCAGTTGAGCGAACTCGAAGCAATACACGCGCAGCTTCAGGCGTCGCTGAAATCGCCCCGCCCCGACCACGCCGCCTTTCTGGCACTGAACATCGCCTTTCATGCTCGCCTGCTCGAGATCGCCAATAACCGCTGGCGCGTCCAGATGGTGGCCGACCTGCGCAAGATCATCAAGCTCAAGGGCCACAGTTCGCTGTTCAAGGAATCGCGCGCGCGCCAATCGCTGCACGAACACGACGCGCTGATGAAGGCCATCGCCGCCCGCGATGCGCCGGCTGCCATGCAGCGCATGCAGGAGCATTTTCAGAGCGGGCTGAAGGCCGCGACGGGCGTCCAGGTGCCCTGACGCTGCAGGGACCGAAGAAGCCAAAAATGCGCGACATCGATCCCGTTTCGATCCGGCTCTTTCTCGCGACGCTCGAAGAAGGCAGCATTGCGAAAGCAGCCGCACGCGAGAACATCGTGCCTTCGGCAATCAGCAAGCGCATGTCGGAGCTCGAAGCGATCTTCAACGTGCCGCTGCTCGAACGCAGCCTGAAGGGCGTGACCGCGACACCGGCCGGTGAGGCGTTTCGGCAGCACGCGCGGCTCTGGCTGCAAACGGTCGACCGCATGCACCGCGAAATGGCCGGCTACGTCGACGGCGTTCGCGGCCACGTGCGGGTGATGGCCAGCGTGACCTCGCTCGCGGGTGAGTTGCCGGCCGACATCCAGGCCTTTCGCTCGGCGCATCCGCAGATCGAAATCGACCTCGAAGAGCGCATGACGCCGGCCATCTTCCGCGCAGTGCACGAGGGCTTGGCCGACGTCGGTATCGCCTCCGAATTCGGTAGCCACGAAGGCCTGCAGGTGTTCGCCTATCGCAGCTACGAGCTGACGGCCGTGGTGCCGGCCCGCCATCCGCTGGCGGGCCAGTCGAGCCTGACGTATGCGCAACTGCTGCCGTTCGACCAGATCGAGCTGAATCGCGACAGCGGCATCGCGCGCGTCTTCGAGGCGGCGGCACGCGAAGCCAAGCTGCCCAAGCGAACCCGCGTGCACGTCAACGCCTACGAAACCATTTGCACGCTGGTCGGCCGCGGCATGGGTGTCGGCGTGGTGCCGCACTACCTTAAGGAATCGCAGGAGCGCACGACCGGCATCCGCTTCATCCCGCTCAGCGACAGCTGGTCGCACCCGGACATCTTCGTGGCGGTGCGCGACATCGAGGCGCTGCCGGCCGCGGCACGAGCCTTCGTGACGCACCTCAAGGTACGCGCCATCTCCAAAAGAGACTGACCCGGTTCCCAACGACCACTTTGTATTTGCGTGCTTCGGGCGGAACATCGGCCGGGGCCGGGCTTGTTCCGGCGACTTCCTTTAGCCGAGAAGAACGAGACAAAAACGATGACATTGCCTGGTGCCGCCGCCTCCGGTGCGTCTTATATGGAGAGCGATGCCCTTCCGCTGCGCGGGATCAAGGTGCTCGAGCTGTCCCACATGATCATGGGCCCGGTCACCGGGCTGGTGCTGGCCGATCTGGGCGCGGAAGTGATCAAGGTCGAGCCGACCGATGGCGACCGCACCCGCCGGCTTAAGGGCTCGGGCATCGGCTACTTTCCGGTCTTCAACCGCAACAAGCAGAGCCTGGCGATCGACCTCAAGACGCCTGAAGGCCAGGCCGTGGTGCGCAGGCTCGCATTGCAAGCCGACATGCTGCTGGAGAACTTCCGCGACGACAGCCTGACGCAATACGGTCTCGACTACGCCTCGCTGGCCGAAGAAAATCCGAAGCTCATCTACGTCTCGCTCAAGGGCTTTCTGTCGGGGCCCTACAAGCAGCGCACAGCGCTCGACGAGGTGGTGCAAATGATGGGCGGCCTCGCCTTCATCAATGGCGGAGAAAACACGCCGCAGCGTGTGGCGCCGTCGGTCAACGACATCCTCGGCGGCACCTTCGGCGTGGTCGGCGCGCTGGCTGCATTGCACGACCGCCATACGTCCGGCCGCGGCAAGCACATCCGTTGCGGCCTGTTCGAAAACAACCTGCTGCTGATGGCGCAGTTCGTCGCGCAGTTCCAGTTGAGCGGCGAGGCATTGAAGCCTTTCGGCGCCGACCGCAAACCGCCATGGGGTGTCTACGACATCTTCGACACGACCGACGGACGGGTGTTCGTGGCGGTGGTCGGCGACGCGCAGTGGAAGAAGTTCGCGCGGGACTTCATGCCGCCCGGCTGGGCCGAAGATCCGCGATTGTTCACCGCGATCCAGCGCGAAGCCGCCCGGCCCTGGGTCGTGCCGGCTGTGGCCGAAGTGCTGAAGAGCTGGTCGAGCGCGGCGCTGTGCGAGGCGCTGGAAGCAGCGGGCCTGTCGTACGGGCCGGTGCGCAAGCCGCATGAGTTGCTGGACGACAAGCATCTTGTCGAAGGCGGCGCGTTGATCAGGACTTCATTGCCGGGCGGCGAAGAGATTTCGGTTGCGTCGCTGCCGATCGAGTTCGATGGCCTCAAGGCAGGCAAGCGCGACGATCCGCCCCACATCGGCGCCCACACGCACTCGATCCTGAAGGGGCTCGGCATGGACGACGCACAGATCGCGGCGCTGCTCGCATCGGGCGTCATCGCGGGCGCCCCGGCCAGCTGAAAGACCGCCGGCAAGCAACGAGACGGCGTCGAAGAA
>JAQGMP010000377.1 GCA_028292285.1 Variovorax sp.
AAGGCCACGGCGCTGGCTCTGGTCGAACGCATTACCGGTCGCTACGCGAGCCTCTTCGACGTGTTCCATTCGAAAATGGAAAGCCTGCGCAGTGCCTGAGGTCGACTCTTTCGGACTTTCGGAAGCCGCCGTGAATGCCATTCGAGCGGTGTTGTCTCGTCACGCCGCGGTGAGCCGAGCCGACATCTACGGGTCGCGAGCGAACGGCAATTTCAGGAATGGCTCCGACATCGATTTGACCTTGTTTGGCGACGCACTCACTGTCGATGACCTGTTGAAGATAGATCGGGACATCGACGAATTGCAGCTGCCGTACCGCGTCGATCTTTCGGTCTATGAACTCATCGAAGATGCGGCGCTGCGATCGCATATCGACCGAATCGGACGCGCGATGTACCGCGCCGCTCAGTGCTGATGGTTGCGCAGGTCGCGCTCGACACTTTGCTGGGGGAAGCGTCGCTCGCGCAGCGCCGCGCCATCGCCAAGGCAATCACGCTGCTGGAGTCGACGCGCGCCGACCATCGCGTGCAGGCCGACGATTTGCTCACGGCTTTGCTGCCGCACACTGGCAAGTCGTTCCGCCTCGGTATCTCGGGCGTTCCAGGTGTCGGCAAGTCGACCTTCATCGAGACGCTCGGGCTCATGCTGATCGACAAGGGCCATCGCGTGGCGGTGCTGACCATCGACCCGTCATCGTCGGTATCGGGCGGCTCGATCCTCGGCGACAAGACGCGCATGGAGCGGCTCTCGGTGCATGACCGCGCCTACATACGCCCGAGTCCGTCGTCTGGCACGCTGGGCGGCGTGGCGGAGAAAACGCGCGAGGCGATGCTGGTGTGCGAAGCGGCAGGCTATGACATCGTTATCGTCGAAACGGTTGGCGTCGGCCAGAGCGAGACCGCGGTGGCGGGCATGACCGACATGTTCGTTTTGATGCAGTTGCCGAACGCCGGCGACGACCTGCAGGCGATCAAAAAGGGCGTGATGGAACTGGCCGATCTGGTCGTCATCAACAAGGCCGATCTGGACAAGGATGCCGCTACGCGCGCGCAGGCGCAGATCACTTCTGCACTGCGGCTGTTCGGCCATCAAGGCAACCCCGAGCACGCACATGCGGCACACGATGCCTACAACGGCGTCGAAGTGCGCTTCTGGTTGCCGCGCGTGATGCAGTTGAGTGCGCTCGCCGGCACCGGCGTCGACGCGTTCTGGGACTCAGTGACGCAATTCAAGTCGCTGCAGACCACGAACGGCAAGCTGGTGAAGCGGCGCGAAAGGCAGTCGCTGTCATGGATGTGGGAGCGCATCGATGCCGGCTTGAAACACGCCTTCAAACATCATCCGCAAGTGCGCGACATGCTGCCGCAGCTCACGAAGGAAGTGGCCGAAGGCACGCTGCCTGCATCGACTGCCGCACGAAGCTTGCTGGCCATTGCAGCCGGCCAGCCTTAGTCGCAATAAAAGAATCAATCGAACTTCAGCTTTGGAAAAACAACCATGCAAGAACTGATCGACCAACTGGAAGAGCGCCGCGCCAAGGCTCGGCTCGGCGGCGGACAAAAGCGCATCGACGCGCAGCACAAAAAAGGCAAGCTCACAGCCCGCGAGCGCATCGAACTGCTGCTCGACGACAACACCTTCGAAGAGTGGGACATGTTCGTCGAGCATCGCTCGGTCGACTTCGGCATGGCGGAGCAGAAGATCCCGGGCGACGGCGTGGTCACCGGCTACGGAATGATCAACGGGCGGCTGGTGTTCGTCTTCAGCCAGGATTTCACCGTGTTCGGTGGCGCGCTCTCGGAAGCCCATGCCGAAAAGATCTGCAAGGTGATGGACCAGGCGATGAAGGTCGGCGCGCCAGTCATTGGGTTGAACGATTCGGGCGGTGCGCGCATTCAGGAAGGCGTCGCCTCGCTCGGCGGCTATGCCGACGTGTTCCAGCGCAACGTGATGGCGTCGGGCGTCGTGCCGCAGATCAGCATGATCATGGGCCCATGCGCGGGTGGCGCGGTGTATTCGCCGGCCATGACCGACTTCATCTTCATGGTGAAGGACTCGAGCTACATGTTCGTCACCGGCCCCGAGGTCGTGAAGACGGTGACGCACGAGAACGTGACGGCCGAAGAGCTCGGCGGCGCCATCACGCACACCACGCGCAGCGGCGTGGCCGACATGGCGTTCGAGAACGACGTCGAGGCGTTGATGATGCTGCGCCGCCTGTACAACTACCTGCCGCTCAACAACCGCGAGAAGCCGCCGGTACGGCTGGGCAACAACGGCAAGGGCGACCCGGCCGACCGGCCCGATTTTTCGCTCGACACGCTGGTGCCCGACAACGCGAACAAGCCGTACGACATGAAGGAGCTGATCCTGAAGGTGGTCGACGACGGGGACTTTTTCGAGCTGCAGCCCGAGTATGCGAAGAACATCGTGATCGGCTTCGCGCGCATGGAAGGGCAGACCGTCGGCATCGTCGCCAACCAGCCGCTGGTGCTGGCGGGTTGCCTTGATATCAAGAGCAGCATCAAGGCAGCGCGCTTCGTGCGCTTTTGCGACTGCTTCAACATTCCGGTGGTCACTTTCGTCGATGTGCCCGGCTTCATGCCCGGCACCGGCCAGGAGTACGGCGGCATCATCAAGCACGGCGCCAAGCTGCTCTATGCGTACGCCGAGTGCACGGTGCCGAAGATCACGGTCATCACACGCAAGGCCTACGGTGGCGCCTACGACGTGATGGCGTCCAAGCATCTGCGCGGCGACGTCAATCTGGCCTGGCCACGCGCCGAGATCGCGGTGATGGGCGCCAAGGGCGCGGTCGAGATCATCTTCCGCGAGGACAAGAACGACCCGGAGAAGCTCGCTGCACGTGAGGCCGAATACAAGGCGCGCTTTGCCAACCCGTATGTGGCCAGCGCACGCGGCTACATCGACGACGTCATCCTGCCGCACGAAACACGCAAGCGCATCTGCCGCTCGCTGGTGATGCTTCGCGCCAAGAAACTCGAAAACCCGTGGCGCAAGCACGGGAACATTCCGCTTTGAGAAGAAGCAGAAGCTGGTCGCCCGCTGAAGAACGCGTGGATGACGTCAGGTTAAACGCTCGTTTATGAGGGTTTATTTGTAATAAAAGTGGATAATCGTTCTTGTGAGAACATTTGATTTTCTCTCTCCCGATGCTGTAGCTGCGCTACTGGGCGAGCGCGTCAAGGCCCTGCGGCTTGCGCGCAATCTGACCCAGCAGCAGTTGGCGGACATGGCCGGCGCTTCGTTGTCTTCCGTGCGGCGGCTCGAAGGCCAAGGGCAGGCAACGCTGACGTTGCTGGTCCGGGTGGCGCAGGCATTGCAGGTTGTGGAACAGCTGGAACCGTTGTTCGACCCGCCGGTGCAAACCATTGCCGATGCGGAACAACGCAGCATCACCGGTCGCCGGCAGCGCGCGCGTGCAGTGCGCGCCGGTTCGGCCGTTCGAGGCGCTCGCCGATCGTCTTGATGGACAAGCTCAATGTCTTCTACGCGGGCTGGGGAGAGCGCTGGTTGCTCGGCACTCTGGCCGACGCGGGCGCTTCCGCTGGAGGAATGCTCTTCGAGTACTCGCCCGAGGCCATCGCGCAAGGCCTGGAGCCTTCGCCGCTCCGGCTGCCATTGCCCAGGCCCGGCGCCGCAACCGTGTCGTTCCGTGGCGAGTCTGCCTTCTTCGGGTTGCCTGGTTTCATTGCCGATGCCTTGCCCGACGGATGGGGCATGCTGTTGCTCGACCGGGCGTTGCGCCGCGCCGGCCGCGATCCGCATGCGATTTCGGTATTGGAACGGCTGGCGATGGTCGGGGACCGCGCCATCGGTGCGCTGCTTTTCGAGCCCGCCGCCGATGTGGCGCCTGAAGAAGCACTGTCGTTGTCGGAACTGGCGGACGAGGTCGCGCAGGTGCAGAACGAGGCCGACGTGAGCGAAGCCAGTCTGCGGCGCTTGCTGGTGCTCGGCGGCTCCCCGCAAGGCGCACGGCCCAAGGTGTTGATGGACTTCGATGCGGCGACCGATCAGGGACGAAGTGACGCAAGCGGTGAGCCGTGGCTGATCAAGTTTCCGGCGCAGGGCGAGCATCGGGAAGTCTGTGCCATCGAAGAGCTTTACGCGCGCATCGCCAGACAGGGCGACATGGACATGCCCGACAGCCGCTTCTTCGACCTTGGAGCAAAGCACAGCGCATTCGGTGTGCGGCGCTTCGACCGCGATGCCGGGCAGCGTGTGCCGCTGTTGAGCCTGTCTGCGTTGCTGCATGCCGACCATCGTTTGCCGTCGCTCGACTACGAAACCCTGTTGCTCGCCACCACCCGCATCACGGGCGATCAGCGGGAACTCGCCAAGGCGTTCGAGCGCTGCGTCTTCAATGTGCTCATGCACAACCGCGACGACCACAGCCGAAACTTTGCGTACCGCATGAATGCCGAGCGCCGCTGGCAACTCAGTCCCGCCTTCGATCTGACGTTCAGCGAAGGACCGCGCGGACAACATGCGACCAGTGTCGCGGGTGAAGGGCAGGCGCCGACGCGCGCGCATTTGATGCATGTCGCACAGCGTGGCGGACTGAACGCGAAACAGGCCGAAAAAACGATTGCGCATTGGCTCGAAGTGGTCGACTCACTGCCGCGATTGGCGGCGGATCTGCCCATCCGCCGCGCAACGCTGACCCTGCTGCAACGGACCGTGCGCGAGCAACAGGAGCGCCTGAATGTGCAGCGCTGACCGCCGCGAGGCCGAGGTATATCGAGTGCGGGAGCTCCTCCCGAATCGTGTGATTTCAAATGAATAGCAAGGCAACACCATGTTCAAAAAAATCCTGATCGCCAACCGCGGCGAGATCGCCTGCCGCGTTATCAAGACCGCGAAGA
Source organism: Variovorax sp. (assembly GCA_028292285.1). GTDB lineage: Bacteria > Pseudomonadota > Gammaproteobacteria > Burkholderiales > Burkholderiaceae_C > Variovorax. Next base: position 4,887 of record JAQGMP010000377.1, read on the forward strand.
AAATGGGCATCCTGACCGTCGCGGTCTATTCCGACGCCGACAAGGATGCGCGGCATGTCGAACTGGCCGACGAGGCCGTGCACATCGGCGCCGCGCCATCGCGCGAGTCGTACCTGCAGGCCGACCGCATCATCGCGGCGTGCAAGCAAACCGGTGCCGAAGCGGTGCACCCCGGCTACGGCTTCTTGTCGGAGAACGAAGCCTTCGCGCGCAAGGTCGAAGAAGAAGGCATCGTCTTCATCGGGCCCAAGCACTATTCGATCGCGGCGATGGGCGACAAGATCGCTTCCAAAAAACTGGCGAACGAGGCCAAGGTCAACACCATTCCGGGCTGGAACGAGGCCATCGAAACGGCCGAGCGCGCCGTAGAGATCGCCAGGGAAATCGGCTACCCCGTGATGATCAAGGCGTCGGCCGGCGGCGGCGGCAAGGGCCTGCGCGTGGCGCACGACGACAAGGAGGCCTTCGAAGGTTTCACCGCGTGCCGCAACGAGGCGCGCAACAGCTTCGGCGACGACCGCGTCTTCATCGAGAAGTTCGTGGTCGAGCCGCGCCACATCGAGATCCAGGTGCTGGGCGATTCGCAGGGCAACGTCATCTACCTGAACGAGCGCGAATGCTCGATCCAGCGGCGCCACCAGAAGGTGATCGAAGAGGCGCCGTCGCCCTTCATCACCGACGCCACGCGCAAGGCGATGGGCGAGCAGGCCGTGCAACTTGCCAAGGCCGTGAAGTACCAGAGCGCTGGCACGGTCGAGTTCGTGGTCGGCAAGGACCAGAGCTTCTATTTCCTCGAGATGAACACGCGGCTGCAGGTGGAGCATCCGGTGACCGAGTGCATCACCGGCCTCGACCTGGTCGAACTGATGATTCGCGTCGCCGCGGGCGAGGCGCTGCCGCTGAAGCAGGCCGACGTGAAGCGTGAGGGCTGGGCCATCGAATGCCGCATCAACGCTGAAGATCCTTTCCGCAGCTTTCTGCCGTCGACCGGCCGGCTGGTGAAGTTCCAGCCGCCCGAACAGACCATGTTCTCGGCCGACACCGGGCATCTGTACGGCGTGCGTGTCGACACCGGCGTGTACGACGGCGGCGAGATTCCGATGTTCTACGACTCGATGATCGCCAAGCTGATCGTGCACGGTAAAGTCCGCAACCATGCGATCGCGAAGATGCGGGAAGCGCTCAACGGCTTCGTGATCCGCGGCATCAGCACCAACATTCCGTTTCAGGCCGCGCTGCTGGCGCACCCGCAGTTCGTCTCGGGCGACTTCAATACGGGGTTCATCGCCGAGCACTACGCACAAGGCTTTCATGCCGAAGACGTGCCGCACAGCGATCCGGCCTTTTTGATCGCGCTGGCCGCTTACGTGCACCGCCGCTATCGCGCGCGGGCCTCGGGCATCAGCGGGCAGCTCGAAGGCCATGGCGTGAAAGTCGGCGAACAGTTCGTGGTGGTCGAACTCGGGCCGGAAGGCAAGCACATCCACCATCCGGTTTCCGTGACCGACTTTCAGGGGAAGAACGGTGCGAGCGCCGTGGCTGTGGGCGAGAGCAATTTCAAGATCGACAGCAACGGTGCGCTGGGCAGCATTCGCGTCGAGGGCACCGTCAACGACAAGCCTTTCGTCGCGCAGGTGGAGCGCGGTGCCGGCAAGAATCCGCTGGCGCTGCGCGTGTCGCACGACGGCACGCAGATCGAAGCATTGGTGTTGTCGCCGTTGGGCGCGCGCCTGCTCCAGCTGATGCCGTACAAGGCGCCGCCCGACCTGAGCAAGTTCCTGATGTCGCCGATGCCGGGCCTGCTGGTCGAAGTGTCGGTGCAGCCGGGCCAGCAAGTGCAGGCGGGCGAAAGGCTCGCGGTGATCGAGGCGATGAAGATGGAAAACGTGCTCTTCGCCTCGCAAGATGGCGTGGTGGGAAAAATCTCGGCGGCCCAGGGCGAGTCGCTCGCCGTCGATCAAATCATTCTGGAGTTCAACTGATGGGTGCCAACGACCTGCAACAGAAAATCACGCTGCACCGAGCCTCCAAGGCCATCGCGCAGCAGCCTGGGCCATGGTCGGTCGAGGCGATTCAGGCACTGCTCGACAAGCCGCTGATGGACCTGCTTTTCGAAGCGCAGACGGTCCATCGTCGGCATTTTCCTGACGGGGATATCGAGCTGGCGACGCTGCTTTCGGTCAAGACTGGCGGCTGCCCGGAAAACTGTGGGTACTGCCCGCAATCCGCTGAATTCGACACCGGTGTCACGGCGCAGAAGCTGATGGAAGTCGACGAGGTGATACGCGCCGCGCAGGCTGCGAAAGACGCCGGCGCCACGCGCTTCTGCATGGGGGCCGCATGGCGCGCGCCGAAGGACCGCGACGTCGAGAAGGTCGCGGTGCTGATCGAGGCGGTCAAGCAGCTCGGCATGCAGACCTGCGCCACGCTCGGCATGCTGGAGCCGCACCACGCACACCAGCTCAAGGCCGCGGGCCTCGACTACTACAACCACAACCTCGACACCGCGCCCGAGTACTACACCGACATCGTCGACACGCGCACTTACCAGGACCGGCTCGACACGTTGGCGCATGTGCGCAGCGCCGGCATCAGTGTGTGCTGCGGCGGCATCGTCGGGATGGGCGAACTGCCGGTGCACCGCGCGGGGCTGATCGCGCAACTGGCCAACCTGGATCCGTATCCGGAGTCGGTTCCGATCAACAGCCTGGTGCGCGTGCCGGGCACGCCGCTGGCCGATTCGGAGCCGATCGAACCCTTCGATTTCGTGCGCATGATCGCGGTCGCACGCATCACGATGCCGACGGCGCGTGTCCGGCTGTCGGCGGGTCGCCAGCAGATGGGCGATGCCGTGCAGGCCCTGTGCTTCATGGCCGGCGCCAACTCGATCTTCTACGGCGACAAACTCCTGGTCACGGGCAACCCCGATGTAGAGGCCGACATCCGACTTTTGCGCAAGCTCGGGCTGCAGTCGCGCCGCAACGAGCAAGCAGAGGTGCACGCATGACAACGCCACGTCCTTTCAAGGTGCTGGGCATTCAACAGATCGCCATCGGCGCCGTCGACAAGACGCGCTTGCAAAAACTATGGGTCGACATGCTGGGGCTCGAGGTGACCGGCACCTTTCGCAGTGAGCGCGAGAACGTGGACGAAGACATCTGCGCGATCGGCAGCGGGCCGTTCAAGGTCGAGGTCGATTTGATGCAGCCGCTGGACATCGACAAGAAGCCGGCGGTGCACACCACGCCGCTGAACCATATCGGCTTGTGGATCGATGACTTGCCGGTCGCCGTCGAATGGTTGACGGCGCAGGGCGTTCGCTTCGCGCCCGGCGGCATTCGCAAGGGCGCGGCGGGCTTCGACATCTGCTTCATGCATCCGAAGGCCAACGACAAATTTCCGATCGCGGGCGAAGGCGTGCTCATTGAAATGGTGCAGGCGCCGCCGGGTGTGGTGAAGGCGTTCGAGGCGCTCGCGGCGGGCACGCCGCAATAAGGCGGCCGACGCGACCTCTAAGCTGGCCGACGCCACACCGCGAGCGTGGCGGCAAGCAGCCACATGCCGATGGCACAGCCGCGGTTGAGCGCTTTCAGGCTGCGGCGCGAAAGCCAGCGGACCGCCTGCGATCCGGCGCTCGCATAGGCCAGCATCACGCCCGTGTCGAGCATCACGAAGATGGCGCCAAGCACCAGATACTGAGGCTCTTGGGGTCGCGCGATGTCGACGAACTGCGGCAGGAAGGCGGCGAAGAACAACACCGTTTTGGGGTTCGAAAGCGCCACGGCCAAACTGCGCAGCAGTGCCCTGCGGCCCTGACGGGGCACTGCCGGCTGTTCGGCTCGCGAACTCGCCAACGCCGCGTCGAGATCGACAGCGTGGCTGCGCCACAACTTCACGCCCAGCCACACGAGATAGACGACGCCCGCCACGCGGATGGCATTGAAAAGCCATTCGGACGCGCCCAACAGCGAGCCGAGGCCGAGCGCGACGATCGCGATCAGGGCACAGCTGCCGAGCGACGCACCGGCGATTCCCCAAGCGGCTCGCCGCATGCCGCCCGCGATGCCGTTGGACAGCGCCAGCAGCATGGTCGGCCCGGGAATGACCGCGAGCGCCAAAGACGCCAATGCATAGAGCAGCAAGGTGTCGAGCGTCATCGCATGAATGTCAAGGTTTGCGGGCAGACGCCGCGGCCCGCGCCCGTGCCATGGCGGCCTCGACCACCGATCGTTTGCGGGCGCCGGAACCGGGCGCATCTTCGGCCGCTTCCCCGGCCAGTTTGGCTGCGGCTTCTTCTCGGGCCGGACGGCGTACCTTGTGAAATTCGTAGCGTCGCCGTGCATGGTCGGCATGAGCTGACGACCATGCATTCCAACCGCTCCGGCCGGGTGTTTCGACTTCGAGTGAGATGCAGTCGACCGGGCATACCGGAATGCACAGTTCGCATCCTGTGCAGTGCGCTTCGATCACGGTGTGCATGCGCTTGTGGATGCCGAGGATCGCGTCGGTGGGGCATGCATCGAGGCAAAGGGTGCAGCCGATGCACCACGCTTCGTCGATCACCGCCATCAGGCGCGGCGCTTCGACGCCGAATTGCGGGTCGAGCGGCAGCATGGGCTGTCCGGTCAGCAGGGAAAGGCGTGCAATGCCCTCGGCGCCGCCGGGCGGGCATTGGTTGATGCCCGCGTCGCCGGCTGCGATCGCTTCGGCGTAGCTTCTGCAATCGGGGTAGCCGCAACGCGTGCACTGCGTCTGCGGCAAGGCGTCGTCGATGCGCGCGGCCAACATCCCGGACGACGCCTCGATCATGGCGCGTGTGCCGGGGCTCAGCGCGCGCGCGTGCTGCTGCGCGCTTTGCGCTTCGGCAGCTCTGCTGCCATGGCCTTCGGCTGCCTGGCGGGCGCTGCGGACCTGGCGGCGGCTTTGACGACAGGCTTGGAGGTTGCGGTCTTGGTTGTCGGTTTGACGACTGCCTCGGCTGCTGATGTTGGCTTCGCAACAGCCCGGAGCGGCTTCACCGCATCTTCTGCATCCACCGACGGCTTGGCGACGGCGCGATGTTGCGCCTCGTCGTGGGCCGCGATGAACTTCTGAACCTTCGGGTAGACCATGTCGCGCCAGCGGCGGCCGCTGAAAATGCCGTAGTGGCCCGCGCCCTTGACTTCGTAGTGCTCGCGTCGATTGGCGGCGATGCCCGTGCACAGGTCGTGGGCGGCCTGCGTCTGTCCCGAGCCGGAGATGTCGTCCAGCTCGCCTTCGACCGTCAGCAAGGCGGTCGTGCGAATGTCTTGCGGCCGCACGCGTTCGAGTTGGCCTTCGGCGTTCTTGACGTCCCACGTGCCGTGCACGAGGCTGAACTCCTGGAACACGGTCTTGATAGTGTCGAGGTAGTAGTCGGCGTCCATGTCGAGTACGGCGTTGTACTCGTCGTAGAACTTGCGGTGCGCCTCGGCGCTGGCGTCGTCGCCCTTCATCAGGTCCTTGAAGTAATCGTAGTGGCTGGTCGCGTGGCGGTCAGGGTTCATCGCAACGAACCCGGTGTGCTGCAAGAAGCCGGGATACACGCGGCGGCCTTCGCCTGGAAAGCCGTGTGGCACCGGGTAGATGACGTTGTTCTCGAACCAGTCGAAGCCTTTGGTGGTGGCGAGGTTGTTCACCGCCGTCGGCGATTTGCGCGCATCGATCGGGCCGCCCATCATCGTCATCGTGAGCGGCAGCGTTTCGCCCTTGCTCGCCATCAGCGCCACAGCGGCCAGCACGGGCACGGTCGGCTGGCAGACGCTCATCACATGGCAGTTGCCGTATTCGGCCTGCAGCAGCTGGATGAAGTCCTGCACGTAGTGGATGTAGTCGTCGAGGTGAAATTCACCTTCGGACAACGGCACGAGCCGGGCGTTTTTCCAGTCGGTGATGTAGACCTTGTGGCCCTGTAGCATGGTACGGACGGTGTCGCGCAGCAGCGTCGCGTAGTGGCCCGACAGCGGCGCGACGATCAGCACGACCGGCTGGCTCTTGAGCACCTTCAACGTGTCCGGATCATCGGTAAAGCGCTTGAAGCGGCGCAGTTCACAAAACGGCTTGTCCAGCGCGATGGCTTCCTGGATGACGACATCGTCGCCGTCCACTTTCACGCTTTTGATGTTGAACTCCGGCTTTTCGTAGTCCTTGCCGAGCCGATAGAGCAACTCATAGCCGGCGGCCATGCGCTGCGCCATGGGCAGGTTGCCCCACACGGCGCCGTGGCCGTAGAGTTTGGAGGCGGCCTGGGCGAAGTCCGAAAAGGGCTCCATCAAGGAGCGTTGGGCTTCGTAGAGTTGGTAGAGCATTGCGTACTTTTATTGGAATGTTGCAGTGCAATATATCAGCGGGCTCCCCGTGTTTATAGGGGCTGAACCCCTACAAACACGACCGCGATCGTGCAGAAATCAGCCCGGGGTCAGATGACCTTGGCGATCGAAGCGCAGACGTAGTCGATGTTCTTGCTGTTCAGCGCGGCAACGCACATGCGGCCGGTGTCGGTGCCGTAAATGCCAAACTCCGTACGCAAGCGCACCATCTGGTCTTTGTTGAGGCCCGAATAGCTGAACATGCCGATCTGCTTGGTGATGAAGCTCATGTCTTCTTTCACACCCGCCGCCTTGAGGCCGTCGACCAGCTTCTGGCGCATTGCCTTGATGCGGACGCGCATTTCGGCAAGTTCGCCTTCCCACATCGCACGCAGTTCGGGATCGCCGAGCACCGCTGCGACCACCGCGCCGCCATGAATCGGCGGGTTGCTGTAGTTGGTACGCACCATGATCTTCAACTGCGACAGCACGCGCGAGGTTTCTTCCTTGTCCTTGCAGAGCACCGACAGCGCACCGACGCGTTCGCCGTACAGGCTGAAGCTTTTCGAGAACGAGGTCGAGACGAAAAAGGTCAGGCCGGCTTCAACGAACTTGCCGATGGCAGCGCCGTCTTCTTCGATGCCGTGCGCGAAGCCTTGATACGCCATGTCGAGGAAAGCGGTCAGATTTTTCGCCTTGACCACGTCGACCACCTGATCCCACTGCGCTGCCGTGATGTCGTAACCGGTCGGGTTGTGGCAGCAAGCGTGCAGCACGACGACGGTGCCGGCGGGCGCCGCATTGAGCGCAGCCAGCATGCCTTCGAAGTTGATGCTGCGCGTGGCGGCGTCATAGTACGGATAGCTTTCGACCACGAAGCCGGCTTGCGTGAACAGCGCCCGATGGTTTTCCCAGCTCGGATCGCTGATCAGCACCTTGGCATTGGGGCTCAGCTTTTTCAAGAAGTCGGCGCCGACCTTCAGGCCGCCGGTGCCGCCCAGGCCCTGCACGGTCGCGACGCGGCCCGACTTCAGCGGCTCGCTGTCGACGCCGAAGACCAGGCTTTTGACCGCGTTGTCATATGCCACGATGCCGTCGATCGGCAGGTAGCCGCGCGCGGTCGGCGACTTCATCATGTTCTGTTCGGCGGCCTGCACGCATTTCAGCAGCGGCAACTTGCCGTTGTCGTCGAAATAGACGCCCACGCCCAGGTTGACCTTGGCAGGATTGGTGTCGGCGGCGTATTGCTCGTTGAGGCCGAGGATCGGATCGCGCGGTGCCATTTCGACCGCGGTAAACATAGACATGGAGAAAGTCCTTTGATTGAAAGCTTCGCGTGCAACCGGGCAAGCGCTTAAGCTTTCCGGTTGCCTTGAATTTTACCGGCGCCACCGCCAATTGACGGGTACAGCCATGCCAGAGACCACTGAAGCCATCACCGATACAGTTGCCGACCCCCTTGCGGACTCTCACAAGCTCGCCGCGATCGGACCGGCCAAGCCGGGTACGTTCGTCACCTTTCCGGGCTCGCCATTCGAGCTTTACCAGCCGTATCCGCCGGCCGGCGATCAGCCGAAGGCGATCGATGGACTGGTCGGGGGCGTGAACGACGGCGAGGTGTTTCAGACCCTGCTCGGCGTCACGGGTTCCGGCAAGACCTTCACCATGGCCAACGTGATCGCGCGGCTGGGTCGCCCGGCCATCGTGTTTGCACCGAACAAGACGCTGGCGGCGCAGCTCTTCAGCGAATTTCGGGAATTCTTTCCGAAGAACGCGGTCGAGTATTTCGTCAGCTATTACGACTACTACCAGCCCGAGGCCTACGTGCCTCAACGCGACCTGTTCATCGAGAAAGACAGCTCGATCAACGAGCACATCGAACAGATGCGGCTGTCGGCCACCAAGAGCGTGCTGGAGCGGCGCGACACTGTGATCGTGGCGACGGTGAGCGCCATCTATGGCATCGGTACGCCCGAGGATTACACGCAGATGCGCTTCATCATGCGCACCGGCGACAAGATCGGCCAGCGCGATGTCATCGGCCGGCTGATCCGCATGCAGTACACGCGCAACGAACAGGATTTTTCGCGCGGCTCGTTTCGGGTGCGCGGCGACACCATCGATATTTTTCCGGCGGAACACAGCGAGCTCGCGATTCGCATCGAGCTCTTCGACGACGAGATCGAGACGCTGCAGCTTTTCGATCCGTTGACCGGCCGCATTCGCCAGAAGATCCCGCGCTTTACCGTGTACCCGTCGAGCCACTACGTGACGCCGCGCGACAAGGTGATGTCGGCTGTTGAAACCATCAAGCTGGAGCTGGTCGATCGTGTCAAGGAATTCGTGAGCCAAGGCAAGCTGGTCGAAGCCCAGCGGCTGGAGCAGCGCACCCGATTCGACCTCGAGATGCTGGCCGAGATCGGCCATTGCAAAGGCATCGAGAACTACAGCCGTCATCTGTCGGGCGCGGCGCCGGGCCAGCCGCCGTCCACGCTCACGGACTATCTGCCGAAAGACGCGCTGATGTTCCTCGACGAGAGCCATCAGATGATCGGCCAGCTCGGCGGCATGTACAACGGCGACCGCGCGCGCAAGACGACGCTGGTCGAGTACGGCTTCCGGCTGCCGTCGGCACTCGACAACAGGCCGCTGAAGTTCGACGAGTTCGAGGCGAGGATGCGGCAATGCATCTTCGTGTCGGCCACGCCGGCGCATTACGAGATGGACCATGCCGGCAATGTCGTCGAGCAGCTGGTGCGCCCGACGGGCCTGATCGACCCCGAGGTCGAGGTGCGGCCGGAGACGCATCAAGTGGACGACGTGCTGGGCGAGATCCGG
>JAQGMP010000507.1 GCA_028292285.1 Variovorax sp.
GATGAAAGTAGAGGCACTGAAAGACATACCGGTCGCTCAGTGATTGCAAGGAACGCCGTACCCCGTGTCAGTCGACGTCAGCCTTTCCTCATCAGACGCACAAGGAAATCATCATGAAGAAACTCAACTCGGCCCTCGCTTTTACCGCCGCTGCCGCTGCGGCACTCATCTTTTCGGCCTCCAGCGCATCCGCGCAAAGCCTCACCCGCGCCGAGGTGAAGGCGCAATTGGCGGCAGCCCAAGCCAGCGGCCAGCTCGACGCATTCAATGGGCAAGACAGCGGCTCGGCTTATCTGTCGGCGCACTTCCATTCGAACGAGCCCCGCTCCGAAGTCACGGATGGCGTCAAGCAGGCCCAGGCCAACGGCACGCTGAATGTGCTCGATGGAACCGACAGCGGCTCGGCCTACCTGTCGCGCCACCTCGTGCTCAACGAACCCCGCTCCGAAGTGAAGGCCGAACTCGCCACGGCCGAGAAGAACGGCACGCTGAACGAGTTCGACGGGCAAGACAGCGGCTCGTTCGCACTCACGGCCATGCACGCACGTGCATCCACTGCAACTGCATCTACCGCGACGCCTGTCGTGGCGATGGTGCATTGAACCGCGGACCGGAATCGACCATGCTCAATCGACGACTCTTCTCCGCCTCCATCGCCGCCGCGGCCGCGACCTCGCTGTTCTCCGGCGTGAGCGGGGCGCAGACGCTCGGCGCCGCGCGCAACGTGGTGCTCGTGCATGGCGCCTATGCCGACGGATCGAGCTGGGGCAAGGTCATCCCGCTGCTGCAGCGGGCGGGCCTCAAGGTCACCGCGGTCCAGAACCCGCTGACGTCGTTCGCCGACGATGTCGCGGCGACGCGCCGCATCCTGGCGCTTCAGGACGGGCCGACGGTGCTCGTCGCGCACTCCTATGGCGGCATGGTCATCTCCGAGACGGGCACGGACCCGAAGGTGTCGGCGCTGGTCTACATCGCGGCACGTGCGCCCGATGCCGGCGAGGACTACAGCGCGCTGGCGGCGAAGTTTCCGACACCGCCGGCGAGCGCCGGACTGGTATGGGCCGACGACTTCGGCCAGTTGAACGAAGCGGCTTTCGTGCGCGACTTCGCGGGCGACTTGCCGCCGTCGGAGGCGCGTGCGCTGTGTGCGGTGCAGGGGCGTGTCGCCCGCTCGCTCTTCTCTTCGCGGACGACAGCGGCGGCGTGGCGTTCCAAGCCGAGCTGGTACGCCGTCTCCACGCAAGACCGCACGATCTCGACCGAGCTGGAGCGCTTCATGGCCAGGCGCATGAAAGCCCGCACGATCGAGATCGCGGCCAGCCATGTGTCGCTGCTGTCGCACCCGGACGAAGTCGCCGGCTTGATTCTTTCGGCAGCAGCAGCAGGTGCGGCGGCCGGTCCGGGCAGTGCCTGATCACAGCTCCTTCTCGGGGATCAACGGACCGATCAGGCGCAGCCAGAAGCGCTGCCATGCCGTCGTCTCCGGCGGCACGTCGTAGACGGTCTGCTTGCCGTCGCCTTCGTCTTCGATCCACTGGACGTTCTGGCCGTCGGCACTCAACCGCAGCTCGTAAGAACTGCCGGCATCGCCGAAGCTCTCCAGTTGCCGAGCCATCTCCGGGCTGTCGATGATCAGCCCGAGCTCGGTGTTGAGCTTGGCCGAACGCTGATCGAGGTTCATCGAGCCGAGGAAGACCTCTTTGTGGTCGACGATCGCGTTCTTCATATGCAAGGCGCCCGTGCGGCGGCCGAAGATGCCGAGCTTGTGGCGCTTCACGCTGAGCGAAGGGCTCAATTCCCACACCCTCACGCCGGCCTTCAGCAGCGCTTTGAGGTGCGCCTCGTAGCCCACGTAGACCCATGCTTCATCGGTCGACGCGAGCGAGTTCGTCAGCAACTCGACAGTGATGCCCGCCTGCCGCGCGTCGGCAAGGCTCGCCACGGCGCTGTCGCTCGGCACGAAGTAGGGCGACACCATCTTGATGTTGCTGCGTGCGGTCATGAACCAGGCGATGACCGCGCCGGTCACCGTTCCCTTGATCGTGTCTTGCTGCTCGTTGAGCCCTTCGATCTTGCTGACCGGATCGAACACGACGCGGGCTTGCGCCCATATCAAAGGGCCCAGATGTCCGGCGGCCAGTTCGAACGGCAGATTCAACATGGGAACGAGTTCGAGCGGCAACAAGCTCGGCTCGCCGTCACTCGGGTTGCGGGGGCGGCCATCGGCGGGAATCTCGCTGGCCAGCGGCGGCGTGGCGCTCGCCGTGCTGCGCTCGAAGGCTTGCTGAAGTTGTGCGCGCGTCGCGCCGCTGCCCGCAATACTCTGCACCGGAAACACCGCTTCGCTGTTCCAGTACACATCGAACTCGTGCGACAGATCGCGCACCAGCGGGCCGGCGACGAAGGTGTCCATGTCGATGAAGTTGCTGCCCGCCGCGTTCATCACATACTCGTCGGCCATGTTCCGTCCGCCCGCCACGGCCGCGGCGTTGTCGGCGATAAAAAGCTTGTTGTGCATGCGCCGGTTGACGCGGCTGAAGTCGAAGCCGGAGCTGACAAAGCGTGTGATGTCGCTGCCGCGTCCGGCCGGAAACGGATTGAACAGGCGCACCTCGACGTTCGGATAGCTGGCGAGGCCCAGCAGAAGCTCGTCTTCCCCCACCGTGTACAGGTCGTCGATCAACAGCCGGACGCGCACGCCTCTGGCGGCCGCGTCGCGCAGCGCACGCATCAATGCGCGACCGGTGTTGTCGCCTTGCAAAAGGTAGTACTGGACGTCGAGGCTGCGCGTTGCGAGCCGGGTCAGCTCGACGCGTGTCGCAAAGGAATTGGGGCCGTACGGTTGCAACCGGAAGCCGGAGCGGCCATCGTTCGGCAACACCTTTTGGGTGATGGCGGCGAGCGGCGTCTGCGCGTAGTCGTCGATGGCCGATGTCGCAGCGGGGCGAGGCAGCGACGGCAGGCTGGCGCACGCTGTCAGCGCCACGGCGATGCACAGCAGCAGTGCCATGCACAGTTTGTGCACCATGGGCGCCGTCGAAGCGCAGCGGGCTTGTCGTGAGGGATTGGCGTTCGATGTCATTGGACGATCAACTTACGCCGAATTTGACACTAAGTGGAGCGACGAGCTTTGGCCTTTGCCTTCGGTGCCGGCGCCGCCGCCTCTGCCGCCTGCGCCTCCTTGTACAGCGGCACAGGATTCAATTCCGGATCACCCGGCGGCAGAACGGAATCGTCGACGATCGACATCAGGATCTCGACCAGCCTCGCGCGCTGCGATTCGGAGAAGGGCGAAAGCCGGAGCACTTCCATGAACCACAGCCCTTCGGTCGCCGCATGGACCAGCGCGGCACGGTCGAATCCGATGTCGACAGCGATTTGCGGGAAGCGCTCTTTCCAGTAGCGGCGGATCGGGTCGGCCGACTCCTTGAGCATCGAGCCGGCCGACAGCATGCGGGTCGTCAGCGTGTCGTTGCCGGCGCGGTCGTACACGGATGACATCACGTAGGCCTTGAGCGCGCGGCTCGGCGAATCCGGCAACTGCGCCGCCTCGACCTTGCGCGCCTCCAGCAGCCGCGAAACGATGGTTTCGTTGGCGGCGGTCAGCAACTCTTCCTTGAATGGGAAGTGGTACAGCAGCCCGCCCTTGCTGACGCCCGCTCTCTCCGCGACGGCGTCGAGCGTCACGGCGGGCGCACCGATTTCCTTTACCAACGCCAACGTGGCATCGAGGATCTTGTCGCGCGCACTGGGGCGGCCGCGCTTGGTCTCTTTGGGCAGGTCCATGGGATCCCGTGATGGGTGGCGTTTACAAGACCGATACTGTATCGTACAGTCTAGACGGTACAGTAATTGCATGCGCCGACGGCACCTGCGGTTCTCGCAAGGCAACATCATTTCAAGGTTCAAATGACATTCAAAGCACTGAAACATGGGTTGGCGATGGTTGCGGTCGTCGCGACAACGATGGCGCCTTTTGCAGCGCATGCGGACAAACTGGCCGACGTCCTCAAGCGCGGCTATCTGATCGTCGGCACCACCGGCGCCACGCCGCCCTTCGGCTTCAAGGACGACAAGGGCGAGTTGCAGGGCTTCGACGTCGACATGAGCCGGCTGATCGCCAAGGCGCTGTTCGGCGATGCCACCAAGATCAAGTTCGAAGTGCTCAGCAACGAGGCCCGCTGGCCCGCGCTGCAGAACGACCAGGTCGACATGCTGGCGCACTCGGCGACCATCACGCCGTCGCGTCTGGTGCGTGTCGGCTTCACGCCGCGCTATTTCGATACGGGCGTCACGGCCGTCGTCGCCAAAGACTCGAAGATCAAGACGATCGCCGACTTGAACAACCCCGCCGTCACGCTCGCTACACTGACCGTTCCGGAGCAGCTCGACATCGTCAAGGTGATGGCGCCGAAAGCGACCATCGCCAGCTTCGCATCGGTCGACCAGCAATCGCTGGCGCTGCGGTCGGGTCGTGTCCAGGCCTTCTTCGTCGACCTGCCGATCGGCATGTACTACGCGGCCAACAACCCCGACCTCAAGGTCATCCCCGAGACCTTCGGCGGCTACCAGAATTACGGCATTGCGTACAAGCTCGGCGAGTTGAGCTGGAAGCA
>JAQGMP010000448.1 GCA_028292285.1 Variovorax sp.
TCGGGCTACATCGACAAAGACGTGGTGCTCGAAGCCGATGCCGACGTCATCGGCCACATCAACGGCGGCCACACATCCTTGCCCGAAGCACACGTGTGCGAGCTCTGCGAAAAGAGCTCGCGCGCCATCGAGATCGTGCACAACGGCAACGAGAAAACTGCCATCGCCGCGGCCCGTGCTGCCATCGAATTGAAGTGCCCGCACCGCGTCATCCTCGGCACCGACGGGCCGGCCGGATCGGGCGTGCAGCCGCTCGGCATCCTGCGCATGGTGTCGTTCATTTCGGCCTTCGCCAACATCCCGGCGGAGCAGGTGTTCTGCTTTGCGACCGGCAACACGGCGCGCATCCGCCACCTCAACAGCGGCCTGATCGAAGTGGGCCGGGACGCCGACTTCGTCTTCATGGACCGCGCGCAGCATTCGCCGGCGGCCGGCCTGCTGGAGAGCGTGCAGATCGGCGACATTCCCGGCGTCGGCATGGTGATGATCGATGGCATCGTGCGCTGCGGCCGCAGCCGCAATACGCCGCCGGCGACCGAGGTCGCGACCGTTGTGTCCGGCGTGCACTGAGCGGAACCGCACCCCTCGATAAAAGCAAAGGCACCGAGTGAAATTCGAAGTTCATCGGGAAGCGTGCTGTTCACAGGATGACCAGATGGGGCCGCTCGATCAAACCTTCGAGCTGCCTGATCGATGCAGTGTCAGGGACCTGGTGGATGCCGTTGCGGGTTCGCGCTTTTTGCAGTTCTCTTCGACGCACACGACGCTGATTTCCCGCATCTCCGGGAAAGAGGTCGCTACTGTTTTTAGCCCGTACATGGAGCCTCGGTGCGACACCGTTTTCGCCGTGCCGCCGGAGACCGTGGTTCGAAGCATCGCGGTGGACAACACGGTCGACTTCGGTTTCGAACGCGGGTGATGGCGGTGTGACCGCAACCTCGATCCGTCGGCGACAGTCGGTCCGAAGCGGACCTTCGTCGAGACCGCTCGATGAATGAACTCCGCCCTTCGCCTTTCATGAACATCGAGCCAGCGCGCCTCGCTGATGCGCCGATGATCGCCGCAGTCCTGCAAGAAGCGGCCCAGTGGCTTGCCGACGGCAACAGAGCTCTTTGGTCAGCCGCCGACATCGGCCACGAACGCGTTCTGCACGACACCACCAAAGGGCTCTTTCATGTCGTGCGTGTGGGCGAGGCGCTGGCGGGCGTCATGAAGTTCGAACTGGAGGACGCTTATTTCTGGCCCGAGGTCCTGCCGGGAAGCTCGGCCTTCATCCACAAACTGGCCATTCGTCGGGCGTGGGCGAAGAATGGCGTCTCGGCAGCGCTGCTGACATATGCCAAAACTCGCGCTCGAGATCTAGGGCGTGAACACCTTCGCCTTGACTGCGTTGCAGACCGGCAAGGTCTGCGCAACCTCTACGAGAACTTTGGCTTCGTCCTGCACAGTGTCGTCCAGAAAGGGGCCTCGACGCATGCGCGGTACGAGCTTCAGATAGCAAAGCTGTGCAAGTGATCGTCAGCCAAAATCCGGGCATCGATCGGGCACCGATCGGGCGTTGACCGGACATCAATTGGGGCAACAGCGCCCTCACAAGCCCGCTTGAAGAATCAACCCGCCCGGCGCAGAAGCGACACGGTCAGCGCATCGCGCGATCCCGCATAGAAGCGCTGCAGCACTTCACCGAATACCGGCTCCTGCGGCACGGCCGCTTCGAACAGCGTCATGCACGAACACAATTTGAGATCGTCCGGAGAGCCGAAAATTTCATGGGCGGTGCGCCCCGATACCGCGAGAACGCGCCCGGCGCACTCCTTCAAACGCGCGCCCAAAACCGGATGCGCCCAATAAGCCCTCGCCTCCTGCGCGTTCGCCAGGCCATAAAAGCGCGCCGTGCCGCTGCGCCCCAAGGCACCGAGCTGCGGAAAGATGAACCACATCCAGTGGCTTGTCTTTTTCCCGGCCTGCAGTTCGGCCGACACGCTTTGATAGACGGCGGCCTGGGCCTGGACAAAACGATCGAGATCGAACGCCGACGCGCTCATCCTGTTGCACCTTGGTCTGTAGTGGTTTTGAATCGCCGGTTCTTGACGGTCGCAGCGTCGATTCTGCGCGACAGGCACGAAGATCGCCAAAGCGCTTCACGGCATACTTGAAGGCGTCACAACCCGCCAGATTCCTCCCGCATGGACAAAGAAGTCGACCCCGCAGTACTCGCCGTCATCAACGAAAAACGCCTCTTGGGCGAAAAGCGCACGCCTGTGGAAATCATCGCGCGGATGGGCGTGTTCGAAGCCCGCGACAAGGCCGGCGACCACGCGTGGCTGGCGACCGGCGACAACGTCATCGCCACCATCTGGGCAGAGCTCGTCAGCATCGGCGCCGGTGGGCGTTGGTTCTATCTCGAATCGCTGGACGCGCAGCATCGGCTCGGCGGTGGCGAGCGCAGCGCCCAGCAAATCCAGCGCGCCAAAGACCGGCTCGCCCTGCTCAAACGCTCGCTCGACGCAGGCCAGGGCGTGCGTGCCGTGCTGCAGACGAACCGGATCGCGATCGCCGATCTGGAGACCGACAAAGCGGCCAAGGTGTCGACGCGCGTGCCGGACGAGCAGGAGTGGCATGTCGCCTCGTGGGACGCCGATTCGAAAGTCGCGGTGCTGGTTCGCGGTGCGCGCGGATGGTTGCCGACCGAAGAAGAACTGCAGGCCGCCCGGGCACGCGGCGGCGTTCCGCCCGCACCGGTCGAAGTGCCCGTTGTCCAGATGTCGCGAGAAGCGCTGCAGGCCGCCGCACTCGACTACCTGACACGCCACTTCGCGGGCTACGGGTACAAGCCCGAGAACACGGCCGGGCAAAACGTCGGCTACGACATCGAGGTCAAGGACAAAAAGGGCGCCACCTTGCTCAAGCTCGCGGTGAAGGGCACGGCGGCGGGGATGACCCGCTTTCAGCTCACGAGCGAAGAGCGGGCCTGCGCGAAGACGACGGAGCAATGGCGCCTCGTGGTGGTCACGGACGTGCCCGGCCCCGCGGCGGCGCACAAGCTCTACAAGCCCACCGAGATCGACAGCGCACCGGGGCTCGAAGCGCTGCCCGACTGACTCGATCAGCCGCCGCGCCGGGCCTTGAACACCAGGTGCCGCGCCGACAAAAAATTGACCGCGAGTCCGGCGCAGCTGCCCAGTGCGACACCGAGTGCGGGCGCCCAGCGGGCGTCGACCCAATGCAGCGTTGCGGCGTACATCGCATAGTTGATGACGGCGCCGCCCAGCATCGTCGCCAGATAGCCGAGGTACTCGCGTGCCATCGACGTGTTCGATGACCTTGCCGCGAAGGTATAGCGCCGGTTGAGCGCCCACGTCGTGCTGGCCGCGGCCAGGAACGACACCGCACGTCCCAGATACCAGCCGAGCACCGGCGCGGCGAGGTACAGCACGCCGACATCGACGCCCAGGCCGACGATGCCCACGGCGGCGAAGGTCAGGAATTCACGGCCGGGCCTCATCGCACGTTCATCGCACGCTCACAGTGGCTTCAAGGCTCGATCGCATGCCGAACGCCGGGGATGGCGAGGTAGCGCAGCCGCTTGGCTTCTCGCCGGCCGATCGTCACCGTGTGCAGCACCACGCCGCAAACGAACGCGAGCATGGCCGTCAGCATGCTGCCGGTGAGCAGCACGGCCGTCGGCAAGCGCGGCACGAGCCCGGTGTGCATGTAGGTGAGCGCCAGCGGCACGGCAGCCAGCAGCGACACGAATGCGAGCGCCGCCGCGATGCTGGAGAAAAACTGCAGCGGCCGTTCGCTCACGAACAGCTTGCAGATCGTCTTCAGGATTCGCCAGCCATCGCGGTAGGTCGACAGCTTGCTGTGCGAGCCTTCGGGCCGCGAGCGGTAGCGCACCGGCAGTTCTGCGAAAGGCATGCGCAGTTCGAGCGCGTGCACCGTGAGCTCGGTCTCGATCTCGAAGCCTGCGGACACCGCCGGGAACGACTTGGCATAGCGGCGCGAAAACACGCGGTAGCCCGACAGCATGTCGGTGAGGTGTCCATCGAACAGCCCGGCGACGGCGCCCGTGAGCATGCGGTTGCCGAGCCGATGTCCGGCCCGGTAGGTGTCGGCATCGGCGCCGTCGTCGACGCGATAGCCCACCACCATGTCGAGGTTGCCGGCCACCAGCGCATCGATCATCGGGCGCACGCCGTCGAGGTCGTAGGTGGCATCGCCGTCGACCATCACGTAGACGTCGGCTTCGACATCCGCGAACATGCGGCGCGCCACGTTGCCCTTGCCGGGCAGCGCCACGTGCGTGACCCGCGCGCCATGGGCTCGCGCCACGGCGGCCGTGTCGTCGGTGGAGTTGTTGTCGAAGACATGGATCTGCGCCTCGGGCAGCACGTCCCGGAATTCGGCGATCACCTGCGCGATGGCCAGCGCTTCGTTGAAGCACGGGATGACGGCGGCGATGCGCAAGGCGGCCAACGGCGCTGCAGGTACGGCAGGTGGGCCGGGCATCGCGGCAGTTTCAGCGGGCATCGACAAGGGTGAGGAAGAGAGATCGGTCATGGCGCGTCCGCGAGGATACGGTAGGCCTTGGCGCCGTCCTTTTCATAGAGCGGGACGAAGTGCTTTTCGAAGCCGGGTTTGCTGGCAAAGCCCGGCACGTAGGGCGAGGCGACGACCAGCGAACCGAAGCCCAGCGACACGAACTTTCGCGCCATCTCTGCGGCCGGTGCCGCCAGAAAATCCGAATAGCGCCACGGCCCGAGCGTGTCGCCCCAGACCTCATCGGGGCCGTAGTAGATCGCCTCGCTCAGCGCAACCTGGTAGAGCTTGCCGTGCGGGTGTTCGCGCAGGTAGCGCATCACTTCATAGCCCGGCACGTTCTCGCGCAGGAAGGCATTGCGGGTGGCGGGCGTGAGCGACACCATGGCGCTCTTCCTGACCGTTTGCTGCATCGACAACGCGGCCACTACGGCCAGCAGCAATCCACCGACCCAGGCCCCGGCGCGCGGCCATCGCGGCCATGAAGCGAGCGCGGGCGCAGCCTTGCGCGCACCTCGGAGGATCGCTCCGAAAAACACGGACCAGCCGAGCGCGGCCATGAGCGCGACCAGCGGATACGAGGCCGTCATGTAGCGCGGATAGCGCGACGTCACGAACCACACGACGAGCGAATAAGCGCAGAACACGACCGCCGCACGCACCGCCGCAGAGCGCCTGAACCAAGGGCTGAACGGCGCCAGCAGCACGCCCCAGATCGCGAGGCTCGGCCACGCCGCATGGGTCTTCACGTCGTCGAACTGGTTCTGGTAGTCGGCGGCGTTCCAGTTGGTGAAGCCGAACAGCCGCGCGCCGATCGGGTTGAACGGATCGCCCGTCATGATGGCGTTGCGTGCGTACCAGTAGATGCACGGCAGCAAGAAGCACAGCAGCGCGGCAGCCAGCACTTTGGGCCGGCGCTCGCGCCACAGCACGAACACGGCGACCATCGGCAGAAAGGTCAGCGCCTGGTATTTGCACCCGGCCGCCACGCCGAAAAAGAACGCCGCCACCGACAGCCAGCGTGGCGCTTGCAGGTCCTTGGCGACATGCGCTTCGCGCCACCACCACAGCGCGACGCAGCCGGCCAGCACGAAGAGCGCGACGCCCATGTCGATCAGCGCGCTGGCGTAGTCGCCCAGGCCGAGCCAGATGGCGGCGCCGGCGAGCGCGAGCGCGCGGCTGGCGTGCTGGCGCCCGAGCCGATAGACCATTGCCACCGACAACGCACCGGCGAGCCCGCTCAAGAAGTGCGGCAGTACATCGTCGCCGACCAGCAACGCGGCGGCGTAGAGCAAGTTGTAGTTGTACGGAAACCAGGGGTA
Organism: Variovorax sp.; assembly: GCA_028292285.1. Classification (GTDB taxonomy): domain Bacteria; phylum Pseudomonadota; class Gammaproteobacteria; order Burkholderiales; family Burkholderiaceae_C; genus Variovorax. Next base: position 5,865 of record JAQGMP010000448.1, read on the forward strand.
GCGCAGCCAGTCGTGGATGCCCAGGCTGCCGCTCTGCGCGACCATGCGCGCGTACGGCAGGTGGTACATCAACTCGTCGAAAGCAGCGGGCGGTGCGAGCGGCGCGACCAGCGACGGCAGCGCGACGAGCACGAGCGCAGCGAATGCTGTTTTGTCGAGCCACGACATCGACGCGTCGGCACCCCATGTGGCGGGGAAGGCAGCATCCGTTGCGCGCTCGCGCATTTGCCGCCGCCATTCAGGCGCTTGCAATGCCGCAGCACCGATGCCGATCGCGACGAGTGCAAGCACGCCCGTTACGCCGAACACCCCCGCGATGGCCAGCACCTGAAATGCGCAGGTGAAGAGCCCGACGCCGAGCGTCGCGCTCATCGCGGCTTCGAGCCAGAGATCGGCCGGCGTGGGCACGCCGATGCGCGACAGCACAGCGCGCCCATAGCCCCAGCAGGCGACAACGAACACCGCCAGCGCCGCGTAGTGCGCGGCCGCAA
>JAQGMP010000515.1 GCA_028292285.1 Variovorax sp.
CAGTGGCCCCAGAGCGTGAACGCCTCGCCCTTGTCCTCCAGATGAAGCGGCAGGTGCGTGACGAAGGGCAGGCCGTCGTCGTCGTTGGAGATCAGGCTGGCGAATGCATTCGCGCGCATGAGTTCGAGCGCGACAGCGGCGTCCTTGGCATTGAATTGGGGCGGCAGGTACATGGTGTGACCGGGTGCGGGGGGATGGCCGAATTGTCCCCGACGCGGCTGCGTTTGCGCAGCCGCACCCCAAAATGACGGATCGGGTTGTCCGGCCTCAGAACACGCCGGTCAGCGCCACACGGGTCACCACGCCCGAGCTGCTGGCGCCCACCCCGAAGGTCACGCTGTAGCGGCCGTCCTGCGTCGTTCGCCGGATGGAACCGCCGACAGCGCTCTCGCTGCGGTAGTTGCCGAGCCCGACGGCATAGCTGGTCTCTCCGGGTACGACCGGCGCGGCCTCCATGGCGGCGACACCGGCGATGCCGGCGTAGGCACGCTGCGCGTTCTGGTCCATCTCGCTGCGCAGCTGGCCGGCCGTCGCGTCGGTGTAGGCGCGACCCGTCGGGCCGCCCTGCGCCGCGACGCTGTCGGTGTAAGCGTTGGCCGTGGCCACGCCGTCCTTCACCATGCCCTGAACCTGGCCGACGTTGGTGGCATCGGTGGGTGCGCTGCCCGCTGCGACGCCCGTGACCTGCCGGTTGCCCAGCGCCACTTCGCCGGCCGACGACTGCGGCGCCGCCATGCCCGTGGCCATGTAGTTCGACTGCGCGCCGCGCGTCGTTATGCTGCCCGCGCCGAGCGCGACGCTGTTGGCGTGCTGCACCACGGCGTTGGCGCCCAGCGCGACGCCCGAATCGGCCTGCGCCTGCGCACCGCTGCCGACGGCCATCGCGTTGTCCGCGCTGGCGCGGGCCGACGTGCCGATCGACAGCGTCTGGTTCGCGTTGACGTACACGCCGGCGTCGTTGCCGATCGCGATGTTGGCATCGCCGCTGACGTGTTGCCCGGCGCCGTTGCCCTGCGCGGTGTTTCCGTTTCCTGTCACGCCCTGTCCGGCCATCGCGCCGAAGGCCTGGTTCCGGCTGCCCTGCACGCCGCCGCCCGCGGCCTGGCCCATCGAGAGGTTGTTGTTGCCCGAGACCTGCGCACCGGCCATCTGGCCCGAGGCCTGGTTGCCCGAGCCGGTCACGCCCGCACCCGAGCCTTCGCCGCTCGACAGGTTGTTGCTGCCGTTGACGTTGCTGCCCGCGCCGTTGCCGTAGGCCTGGTTGCCGTTGCCCGTGACGTTGCTGCCGGCATTGGTGCCGTAGGCCTCGTTGTCGGAACCCGTGACGTGCTGGCCGGCATTGGAGCCGGTGGCGTCGTTGCGGTTGCCGGTGACGAACTGCCCCGCGGCGTAGCCGGTCGAGTTGTTGTAGTCGCCCGTGACGTGCTCGCCGGCACTGCGGCCCATCGTCTGGTTCCAGCCGCCGGCGACATCGGTGCCCGCGTAGTAGCCGATCGCCTGGTTGGCGTTCTTGCCCGACACGTTGGTGCCCGCGCCCTCGCCGATGGCGAGGTTCCAGTTGGTGCTGACGTTGCTGCCCGCGCCGTTGCCCATCGAGATGTCGCTGTTGCCCGTCACCTGGTTGCCGGCCTTGGTGCCGATGGCCGTGTTCTCGCTGCCCGTGACGCTGGTGCCGGCACCGTTGCCCATCGCATTGTTGTTGCTGCCGACGACGGTCATGCCGGCGTTGGTGCCGGTCACGTTGTTATCGGAGCCGGTCACGCCGCTGCCCGCATGGAAGCCGGTCGCGTTGTTGTGGTTGCCCGTGACGTTGTCGCCGGCGCTGCGGCCGATGGACTGGTTCCATCCGCCGACCACGTTGTCGCCGGCCTGGAAGCCGATCGCCTGGTTGGCGTTGTCGCCGCTCACGTTCACACCGGCGCCGTCGCCGATGGCCAGGTTGTACTTGGTGCTGACGTTGTTGCCGGTGCCGGTGCCCATGGCCTGGTTGTTGGTGCCGGTGACGCCGGTGATGCCGCTACCGGTGCCGATGCCCAGGTTGGACTTGGCCGGGTCCCAGGTGATGGTCTGGGCATGGCCGATACCGGCGCCCGAGCCGAGCGCGACAGCCAGCCCGAGCAGGGCTGCGCCGCGCGTTGCGCGCTTGTGTTTCATGGTGCTCCTCTTGTTGTGTGTGGTTGCGTGCGGATCAGGCCGCGAGGTGCAGCGCCATCGCCGGATCGGTCACACCGGGCTTGCCGGTTTCGACGCGGCCCGAGAAGCGGCGCTCGACGTTGGCGGCAGTCACGGTGAAGTCGTACCAGTGGCCGCTGTCGTCCAGGTTCCAGTGCAGCATGCCGATGGCGCCCGCGGCCACGTCGAGCGACCAGGGTCCGTCGGCGCGGTAGGCGTTGGCCTTGACCGTGGCCGTGCCGGTCGCCGTGCCGGTGTTGTGCAACTTCACGTAGACCTGCCCCGCTGCCGGGTCGTAGCAAACCTGTACCTCGGGCTTGAAGGCCGCCGTGTCGCTGGCCAGCGCATCGCCCTTGAAGGTGCGCACGAAGCCGTTGCTGCCGTACACCCACAGCTCGTACTTGCCGCTGTCGGTGGCGCCGGTGTTCCAGTAGTCGGTCAGCATCTTGCCGGCTTCCACCGTGTAGCGGCGCGGAATGAGGTCGAGGTGCAGCTTGTCGTAGACATGGAACACAGCACCCTGATCGCCCGTGTTGCTGAAGCTCAGCGACACCAGGCCGCGCGGCTCGATGCGTGCGCTGGTGTGCAACTCGTAAGGCAAGGCGCGCGAGAAGCGCGTGCCGGTCTCCTGGAACAGCGGCTGCGGCGTGGCGGGGGCCGTGGTCACGGGGGCCGTGGGCAGCAGCTTTTGTGCCGCATTGATCGCGGGATAGCCGCTCGTGTCGGGCAGCTTGGGCACGACCGGATCGTTCGGGCTGACGAAGTCGAAGCAGGAGGTCAGGTCGCCACTGATCGCGCGATGCCACGGGCTGATGGCGTCCACCGTGACGCCGAAGCGCTTCTCCAGGAACATGCCCATCGAGGTGTGGTCGAACACCTGCGAATTGACCCAGCCGCCCTTGCTCCACGGCGACACCACGTACATCGGGACGCGCGAGCTCAGGCCCCAGGGGCGGATCTTGCCGCTGGTGGTGTCGGCGGCGTTCAGGTAGCTGCCCACGGAGGCGTCGAAATACTCGCCGTCCAGCGGCACGGTGGACTTGCCCATCAGGACGCCGTTGGCGTCGTACGACGGCACCGCCGGCATCGCCGCATGGTCGAAGAAGCCATCGTTCTCGTCGAAGGTCACGAAAAGCGCCGTCTTGCTCCAGACCGCGGGATTGGACGTGAGCGCGCTCAGCACATCGGAGATGAAGTCGGCCGCGCCGGCAACGCCTTCGCTGCTGCCGGGATGCTCGGCCAGCGCCTGCGTGGGCAGCACCCACGAGACCTGCGGCAGGGTGTCGTTCATCACGTCCTGCTTGAGCTGGGCGAGAAAATTGACCGCGCCGTCGGCCGCCGCGGGGCCGCCCGTCAGGCCGTGTTCATAGATCGGCGAACCCGGCTGCGCGGTGCGGAAGCTCTCGAAGGCCAGACAGCCGTTCATGGCGCCCGTCCAGTTGTTGTTCATGTTCTGGTAGATGTGCCAGCTGACGCCCGCCTTTTGCAAGACGTCCGGCAAGGTGTCCCACTTGAAGGAGTTGTTGACGTACTTGTAGTTGTAGGCACCCGTGCCGGGGTCGGTCTGGCCCGTCCCGTCGGTGTGCTGCGCCCGGCCTGCAACCCAGCTGGATGGGCTGGGCCAGCAGCGCGAGTTGACGGGCTCGGAATCGGTGTCCGTGCTGTTGATGCCCTTCTTGCGCAGTTCCGGGTTGAAGTTGGAGCCCGACCAGAACACGACGCGATTCGGGTCGGTGCCGGTCAGGACGGACGAGTGATAGCCGTCGCAGATCGTGAAGGCATCGGCCAGCGCGAACTGGAACGGAATGTCCTCGCGCAGGTAGTAGCCCATCGTCACAGGGTTCTTGAACTGGATCCAGCGGTCCATCTTTCCCTGGTTCCAGGCCCCTTGCATGTCGGGGAAGCTGTGCGGCGCGCCGGATCCGATCAGCGCATTGGCCACCGTGGAGTTGCGGCGGAACGGCGGGATCTCCGCGCCGCCGCTGGCGCCGGGCTGGAAGTACACCGGCTTGCCGCTGGCCAGCGGAATCGGGAAACGATCGCCGAAGCCGCGCACGCCGCGCAGGGTGCCGAAGTAGTGGTCGAAGCTGCGGTTCTCCTGCATCAGGATCACGATGTGCTTGATGTCCTGAATGGTGCCGGTGTCGACGGCCGCTTCGACGGCGAGCGCCTTGCGGATCGACGGCGGAAGGATCGTCAGGGCGGAGGCAGCGCCGATGGCGCCGGCCGACTTGCGAAAGAAATCGCGACGGTTGGAGGTGTTCATGGGTGTTCTTTCAACGCGGGAAAAAGTGGGACGTGCGAGCTGTCAGGGCGCGCACTTCAGGGCGGGCGTGGCGGACTGATCGGGCTGGCCGGGTTGCTGGCCGCCGGGTTGCTGCGGCGCACCGCCGGCCGGTGGCGTCTGGCCGGGAAGGATCGGCAGACCCGCGCCGCCGCCGCCACCGCCACCGCCGCAGGCAGCGAGGCCGAGGCACAAGACCAGGCCCGCCGCAGCGAGGCCGTAACGGGAAGAAGCTGTTTTCATGAAGAGTCCTTTGAAAATCGGTAGAGCGTGGGAAATCGAAGGCAAAGCCGGTCCCCTGCGGGCCCGCGAAGGGCCCGCACCGGGGTCGGTCGAAACAAGGGGGGAAGAAACTCAGCGCTCAGGCATAGCGGCTGCGCAGGCGGACTGCGACCCTGTCGAGCAGGAGCACCGTCAGGAAGATCGCGATCAGGATCGTTCCGACGTGCGAATAGTTGTACATGTCATAGCGGCCCTTCAGCTCTTGGCCGATGCCGCCCGCGCCCACCAGCCCCACCACGGTGGCCATGCGCACGTTGCGGTCGAGCACGTAGAGCGTGTAGGCAATGAACTGCGGCATCACCTGCGGCAGCACGGCGAAGCGCATCACCTTGAGCTTGCCGGCGCCGATGGCGCGCAAAGCCTCCTGCGGCTTGTCGTCGGCGGTCTCGATGTCTTCCGCGTAGAACTTGCCGAGAAAGCCCGCCGAGTGCAGCGCGAGCGCCAGCACCCCGGCGATGGGACCGAAGCCGTAGGCCAGCACCAGGAACAGCGCGCTCACCAGTTCGGGCACCGCGCGGAACATGCCGACCACGCTGCGCGCCAGCGTGTAGACGGCGCGGTTGGGCGTGTAGTTTTTCGCGCTGCACCATGCCAGCGGCGCACTCAGCACGATGGCCAGCAGCGTCGCCCAGATGGCGATCTCGAAGGTCTCGAGCATCTTCACCGCCACGTGCCACAGGTAGCCCACCGGCTCCACCAATACTGCGCGGTGATCGACCGTGTCATGCAGCGCCAGCGTCTGCGGATCGAGCTTGGGCTCGTGCGTCTCGACCGTCTCGACATGCGCCAGCCACGGCAGGTGCGCGGGATCGAAACCTTCGATGCGCGCCACTTCCGTGCGATCGGAAATCTGCGGAGGAAAGAGCGAACGGCCGATCGTCTCCAGGCCCGACAGGACCTGCGACCTGTCGCGCAGTCCGACCGCCGCCAGCACGCCTTCGCCGGTGAGCGAAACCATGCGGCCCATCTCCACGCGCTGGCCCGAAAAGAAGCCGATCACCAGCACGAGCACCAGCACGAAAAGACCGCGGAGCCCGAACGGCGGAGGGATCTCCCATGCGGATGCAGGGCGCACCGGCGGCAGTTCGGCCAGCGAAGCGGTGCGGCTCACGACGCCATCTCCAGGACGCCAGCGTGCAGCGGCATCGGCGAGGTCCAGACCGGCGCAGACGCGGGCGCGGCGGCGGCATCGGCGGCCGGCTTCGCGGCCGCCCCGGTCGCCTCGGTAGCTTTGGTATAGACCGCGCGCGCAATCGACGGATCGAAGTCTTCGGGCGGTCCGTCGAACACCACGGCACCGTCGCGCAAGGCCACGATGCGATCGGCAAACGAGCGCGCCAGATCCACCTGGTGCAGGCTGCACAGCACCGTGGTGCCGCGCTCGAGCGCCTGCCGTTTAAGCAGTGCCAGCACCTCCTGGCTCGCGTGCGGATCCAGGCTGGCCACCGGCTCGTCAGCCAATACCAGAGACGGCTCGAGCATGAAGGCGCGTGCGATGCCGACGCGCTGCTGCTGGCCGCCGGAAAGCTCGCTCGCGCGCCGGCGCAGATGCTGCTCCTGCAGTCCGACCGAGGCGATCAGTTCGCAGGCCCGACGCCGCGTGGCCGCCGGAAACAACCCGGCCAGCGCGCGCCACATTGGCATCGCAGGAAGCGCACCGCCGAGCACGTTGGCTGCCACGGTGGACCGCAGCACCAGATTGAACTGCTGGTGGATCATGCCGATGCGCGGCCGGATCTGTGTCAGCGAGCTCGCGGCGACGCGCACCCCGTCGACATGCACCGCACCGCTCGAAGGGCTGACCAGGCCGTTGGCCATCCGCAGCAAGGTCGACTTGCCGGCGCCCGAGGCGCCCAGCACCACGCAGAACTGGCCCGCCGGGATGTGCAGCGACACCGTCTTGAGCGCCACGGTCCCGTCGGCGTAGCGCATGCCGACCGAATCGAATCGCAGCATGAGCGGCCGGACCGATGAATGCGGGGCAGCGGAGTTCAACGCTCGGCCGCCTTCTTCAGGATGCGGCCCTTGAGTTCGTCCGTCAGCAGCGCGAGCTTCTCGGCAGCGACGTTGAACTCGGCCTCGGAGAACTTCGTGTCGTAGCCGTCGATCTTGCCGCCGCCGTAGCCGCGGATCATGTCGGGCGTGATGCCGGGCGCCTTGTTCACCGTCTGGAAGGCATCCTTCAGTCTGGTTTTGAGCGCTTCAGGCAGCTTGGAGTTCAGCGCAAGCGGCGGGTAGGGAATCGCCATGCTCCTGGCAATCACCTTGATCGTCTTCGGGTCCACAGCGCCCTCCTTCGCCGCCTTCTCGAACGAGTCGAACGAGAGCGACGCCACATCGACCTGGTCTTGCACCAGCGCGGCCAGGCTGCTGGCGTGGCTGCCGGTCATGCGGATCGCGCCCAGGTCCGTCACCGGATCCATGCCCGCATCCATCAGCATCGCGATCTGGAAGGTGAAGCTCGAGGCCGAGTTCACGTCGCCGAAGGCCACGCGCTTGCCCTTGAGATCCTTGATCGAGGCGATCGGCGAATTGGCCTTGGCAAACATGCCGGCGTAGTAGATCGAAGCGCCCTTCTCCACGCCCACCGCCAGCAGCTGCGCGCAGCCGCGCTTGTGGGCCTGGACATACGACACCGGACCGAAGAAGGCGATGTCCGCGAGCTGGTTGCACATGCCTTCCACGACCGCGCCGTACGACTGGCCGACCTTGAGATCGAAGTTCAGTCCGGTGGTGCGCGTGATCGCGTTGAAGACCGGCGCGTAGTCGGCTTTGGTGCCCGATTCGGTGCCGCCATCGGCAGGAATCAGCAGCACGCGCAGCGGATGTTCCGCGGAGCCATCGGCGACGGACTGGGCTGCGGCGGGGACCGCCATGACGGCGGCGAGCGCGGCGGTGGCGACGATCGCCAGGAGTTTCTTCATGTTCGGTTTCCTTCGAGTTGGGAGCGCATTGCGAGCGAGGACTTCGTTCGAATGG